>NZ_JACFYV010000316.1:0-5686 GCF_016759955.1 Burkholderia sp. KCJ3K979 | reverse complement strand
GCCGGCCGCCCCTTTTTTCCCGCGCCGCCGTGCCCTGTCCGGCCGCGCCGCCTCACCCGTCCGAAGGATTCCATGAGTCTCAAATGCGGCATCGTCGGCTTGCCCAACGTCGGCAAGTCCACCCTGTTCAATGCGCTGACCAAGGCCGGCATCGCCGCCGAGAACTACCCGTTCTGCACGATCGAGCCGAACGTCGGCATCGTCGAAGTGCCCGATACGCGCCTGAAGGCGCTCTCCGAGATCGTCAAGCCGGAGCGTGTCGTGCCGGCCGTCGTCGAATTCGTCGACATCGCGGGCCTCGTCGCGGGCGCAAGCAAGGGTGAAGGCCTCGGCAACCAGTTCCTCGCGAACATCCGCGAAACCGATGCGATCACGCACGTCGTGCGCTGCTTCGAGGATGACAACGTCATTCACGTCGCCGGCAAGGTCAGCCCGATCGACGACATCGAAGTGATCAACACCGAACTGGCGCTCGCCGACCTCGGCACCATCGAGAAGGCGCTCACGCGCTATTCGAAGGCGGCGAAGTCGGGCAACGACAAGGAAGCGGCGAAACTCGTCGCGGTGCTCGAAAAGGTGCGCGCGCAGCTCGACCAGGGCAAGGCCGTGCGCGGCCTCGCGCTGTCGGACGACGAACAAGCGCTGATCAAACCGTTCTGCCTGATCACCGCGAAGCCGGCGATGTACGTCGCCAACGTGAAGGACGACGGCTTCGAGAACAACCCGCACCTCGAGGCGGTGCGCAAGTACGCGGAAAGCGAAAACGCGCCGGTGGTCGCCGTATGCGCGGCGATCGAGGCGGAAATCGCCGATCTCGACGACGCGGACAAGGAAGCGTTCCTCGCCGACATGGGCATGGAAGAGCCGGGCCTCGACCGCGTGATCCGCGCGGGCTTCAAGCTGCTCGGCCTGCAGACCTATTTCACCGCCGGCGTGAAGGAAGTGCGCGCGTGGACGATCCACATCGGCGATACCGCTCCGCAAGCGGCCGGCGTGATCCACACCGACTTCGAGCGCGGCTTCATCCGTGCGCAGACGATCGCGTTCGACGACTTCGTCACGTACAAGGGCGAGCAAGGCGCGAAGGAAGCCGGCAAGATGCGTGCGGAAGGGAAGGAATACGTCGTGCACGACGGCGACGTGATGAACTTCCTGTTCAACGTCTGAGCGCATCACCCCAGGCGCAGTACGGCAATACACGGAAAACCCCTTGCGGCCTCGGCGTCGCAAGGGGTTTTCTGTTTCATGCGCCCGGCATCGTTCCGCTCGGGTCGACCGACTGCAGCAACATGCGCTCACCCGCTCACCCGGCAACCGCTACGCACCCACCGGCGCCGGCTCGCGACTCCGGCGCACGATCACCGCGAGTAGCGCGACCAGAATCGCCGACGCGACCGGCCAACCCGTGCCGCTGATCACCGCGACGAAGGCCTGCGCCGGCGCGAGCCAGGCCAGCACGATGATCACGATCTCGGCTCGGCGCAACGGGACGTTCCGCGCGTCCAGCAGCAGGAATGCAACCGGCAACACCAGCCAGAGCAGGTCGTAGTACACATAGTAAGGCTGCACGAGCAGCGTACCGGCGGCGAGCGCGGCGGCGCGGAGCGCGAAGCGCGAGCGGCGAATCCAGACGTCGACGACCGCCGCGACCGCCAGTACCCCGACGACCGCATGCACGGCATAGGCTGGCCCGACGGACAGCCCGGCTGCCCGGGCGAGCGAGATCGTCGACGGCATGGCCCGCCGAAGCGTGTCGCCGTACTCGACCACGTTGTGGTGGAACGCCGGCATGAACGCGAAAAACGCGGCCCACGCCCGCACGCCAAACGCCGCCAGCGACACCGCGACGATGCCGGCGCTGAACGCGCCGGCCGATATCAACGCCTTCCAGTGGCGCCCGCAGATGAGCGCCAACGGAAACAGCACGCCGAACTGCGGCTTCACGATCAGCACCGCAATGCATGCGCCCGCCAGAACCGGGCTCGATTCGAGCAGGAGCAGCGCCGCGGCCGCCGCCGCGACCGTCATGAAGGAATTTTGCATCGTGAGCGCCGCGCCGAGCAGCCCCGGAAATGCGGCAATCGCGACGCGCAGCTGCGCGTCGAGCGGGCGCACGACACGCGCGACGACCGCCGCATAACAAGCGATCTGCAGTGTCGCGAACACCACGAGCGCGAAGGCGAACGGCACGAGGCCGAACGGGAGGATGACGAGCAGGAACGTCGGCGGATACGGCCACGGAGCGAAGTCGTCGAACGGCCGCAGGGCGGCTTCGATCGGCTGCATCCACCCGGGCGAGAAGATCGCCGCGGCGCCGTGCTCGATCGCGACACGGGCCGCCGCCCAGAAAATCGCGAAGTCCGAGCCGACCATCGGGGACGAGCGATCGTGCCAGCCGTAGTACCTCATCGCCCAGACAGCCAGAATGACGATCTGCAGCGCGAGTACCGCGGCTGCATACGTGCCGACGCGCCGCGCGTCGACCGCGCGACTGCCCGATCCGTGCACCGTCCCCATCGCCCACCCCCGCGATTTTTCTTCTCGTCGAGTATAGGCGACGATCGTTTCGGCAGACGACGTTCCCGCCGGCACGCACCAGCGCGCGTCGCCCAGGATCGATGCCGCGCAGCCGGTACTCGCAGCGGCATCCGTCAGTCGTCGAAAGAAAAATGGCCCGGCCGGCAAATGCCGGTCAGGCCATGTTCATCAGCGGGGCTCCCGCCCCGCCGCTACATCACGCGATCAGATCACGTCGCCGACACCCGGCGCCCCGCGTTCGCCCGCGCATCGCGGCCGCGCTTGTTCAGCCACGACGCGAGCAGCACGATCAACGCCAGCACGGCCGTCGCGCCGACTTCCATCCGATGCTCCTCGCTGACGAACATCACGGTCAGCGTGCCGCAGATGAACAGGATCACGGCCCACGTGAGCCACGGGAACAGCCACATCCGCAGCGTCAGGTCCGCGCCGCCCGATTCGAGCGTCTTGCGCATCCGCAGTTGCGAGATCGCGATCACGAGATACACGAGCAGCGCGATCGCGCCCGACGTCGCGAGCAGGAAGCCGAACACCTGCTCCGGCATCAGGTAGTTCGCGATCACGGTCAGGAAACCGAACGCGGTCGACGCAAGCACGGCCGCACGCGGCGTGCCGGTCGAATCGGTGCGATGCAGGAAGGCGGGCGCGTCCTTGCGCCGGGACAGCGAGAACAGCATCCGCGACGCGGTGTACAGCGCCGAATTCAGGCAACTCGCGACCGACACGAGCACGATCACGTCGATGATCGCCTTCGCGTTCGGGACGCCGATCAGCTCCATCGCGCGCTGATACGAGCCGTGCTTCGGCAGCAGCGGGTCGTTCCACGGCACGATGGCCGCGACGACGAGGATCGAGCCGAGATAGAACAGCGTGATACGCCAGATGACCGAGTTCGTCGCGCGCACGATCTGGCGCTGCGGGTTGTCCGATTCGGCGGCCGCGATCGTCACGATCTCGGTGCCGAGGAACGAGAACATCGTCGTCAGCATCGCCGCGAGCACCGCGCTCGCGCCGTGCGGCATGAAGCCGTCGTGCACGAACAGGTTCGACACGCCCGACACGGCCGGCGCCGGAATGATGCCGACGATCGCCGCACCGCCGATGCACAGGAACACGACGATCGCGACGACCTTGATCAGCGCGAACCAGAATTCGAATTCGCCGTAGTTCTTGACGGAGAAGAGATTGGTGACGGTGAGCAGCAGCGTGATGCCGAGCGCGAAGATCCACGTCGCGATGCCCGGGAACCACGCATTGAGGATGGTCGCGGCGGCAGTCGCCTCGATCGGGATCACCAGCACCCAGAACCACCAGTACAGCCAACCGATCGTGAAGCCGGCCCAGTGGCCGATCGCACGATCGGCATAGGTCGAGAACGACCCGCTGTCCGGATGCGCGACGGCCATTTCGCCGAGCATGCGCATCACCAGCACGACCAGCACGCCCGCGATCGCATACGCGAGTATCGACGCTGGTCCCGCTTCCGCGATCGCGTGGCCGGAGCCGACGAACAAACCCGCGCCGATCACGCCGGCAATCGACATCATCGTCACGTGACGCTGCTTCAGGCCAGTGCCGAGGCCTGTGTTGCTTCCACTCATCTGTCTCTCTCCAAAAAACGGTTCCGGTACGACCGGGTGTCGCGTGAAGGCGGCGCGGGGAGTTGTCGTTCTTGAATCCGGTCGCGGCCGCGCGTGCGTCGCACACGGGCATGGGCCGGATGGGGCCGTTCCGGTCGGGTCGTCCGCGCAGTCTGCGAAGCTGCGGGTGCGATGCGGCGCACCGGGCGCCGGCGCATCGCGTACGCCCGTTCCGTCGGCTGTCGTCAGCCGCCTTCGAAGCGAAGGAGTGTAAGCATCAAACGGTTCTTCACTAAGAACCAATTGAAGAATTTCGATGGAACCACTCGTTGCATCGATACGAACCGATGCAACGCTTGATCCGGTTCGGCAGGCTGCATCGCGCGCGGGGCGGGCGCGATTCAGTGCGTGTCGCGGGCGGCTTCGTCCCGCCACTTCGCCGGCACGATTGCGCGCCATTCTCGCAGAAGCAGGTTTTTCACGGCGTCGGGATGCGCGGCCGACAGGCGCACCAGCACGATCGGCCAGCCGACATAGTGATCGGTCACGTAATACACGTCGGGCGCCGACTCGATCAGCCATGCACGCTCGTCGGGGCCGACGCCCTTCACGACGAGCGTGTCGCCGTCCTCGCGCAGCCGCGCGAGCACCTTGCCCTTCACCTTGAGCGCGGGCGTGCCGTACGACGTGCCGTCCTCGACGCCGCGCCACGCCAGTGCGATCTGCCGGACTTCGTCGAATGTCACGATGCCTCCCCGACCGTGCGTCGATGGTTGACGATCCGGTCACCCTACCGGAAATCGCGCGGTGCGCCCAGCCGGGTGGCGCTATCCGCCGGCCGCACGCGCAGCGGCCGGCGCACGCCCGGTGGTCGCGACGATCGCGAACGCGATCGCATTCGCGGCAGCGCTCGCGAGGATCGGTACGAGATAGCCGCCGCCCGCGTCGTAGATGAAGCCGGCGGCGGCCGGCCCGATCAGCGTGCCGAACGCGACGCTCGTGTACAGGATGCCGATGATCGCGCTCACGTTGCGCCCGCCGAAATAGTCCATCACGACCGCCGGCAGCACGGCGACCCAGCCGCCGTAGAACACGCCGAACACGAGCGCGAACCCGGCCAGCGTCGCGACGGTGCCGGCGTCCGCCCATGCGACCAGCGCCACGGCCATGCCGGCGAACATCGCGAGCAGCGACGCGCGGCGGCCGAAGCGATCGGCCAGGCCGCCGAGGAAGAAGCGGCCGGCCGTGCTGCCCACGCCGATCGCGCCGAGCAGCAGCACGGCCGTCGACGGCGCGACGCCGTGATCGAGCGCGTACGGCACGAGGTGAACGAACGGGACGAATACGCCGAACGAACAGACGAGACAAGCCGCGTAGAGGCTCGCGAACGGCCGCGACGTGACGGCTTCGCGCACCGTCGCACCGGCTGGTGCGTTCGCGGCGGACGGGGAAGCGCCGGCATTCCGGCCACCGCCGTCACCGGAGACATCGCCGTCCGGCAACAGCCCCCGCCCGCGCGGGTCGTTCTCGATCAACAGCGACATGCCGGCTCCCAGCACGATCACGAG
>NZ_JACFYV010000315.1:0-5805 GCF_016759955.1 Burkholderia sp. KCJ3K979 | reverse complement strand
GGTGTTCGACAATCCGACGCCTTACCACGTGACGGTGGTCGACGTGAGCGCGGGCGCGCAGAAGACGCCGGTGCCGATCGAGCCGGTCATGGTGAGCCCGATGAGCACGGCCGACGTGCCGTTCAAGGCCGCGACGCCGTCGACGCTGTTCGTCACGCACATCGACGACTACGGCGGCCAGGTGGCGGTCGAGTATGCGTGCGAGGCCGGTGCGTGCAAGAGCGTGAAGAAATGAGCGGGGCCGCGAGACAACGCAACGCACCGCTCGCGGCGTGGCTGCGCTGGGTCGTCCTGGCGATGCTGCTCGCGGCGGTTCAGCCCGCGTGGGCGCTGCGCTGCCTGACCAACAGCGGCGCGACCTCGTTGACCGAGCCGATCGGCGGCGTGGCGTCGTATCCGACCGACGCGCCGGACGGCTACGTGATCTGGGTGTCGCCGGTACGCACGACGTCGGGGTATTGCTACAAGGACCTGGGTGACGCCGGCAGCCTGAAGGTCGTCGACAACATTTACTTCTACGCGAATCCGAATCGCACGGACCCCGCCGCATGGGGGCTCGAGATCGGCATCCGCTACAAGGGCGTCGATTATTTCGACAAGACCAGCAATCGCGGCGGCGGGGTGTTTACCGGATATTCGGTGCCGCCGTGCAGCAGGTACGACTTCGACCGCGGGCGTTGCCAGCGGACGAGCATCAGCATCGACTATCAGGTCGTCGTGCGCAAAAGAGGCAACTGGGTCCAGCCGCCGAGCGATATCTATACGGTGTTCCAGTTCGACGGCGAGTTCGGGCTGAATGCGTTCGGCACGAGCTTCCAGTACCGTCTGAGCGGCCTGCGCAACCTCAAGCCGACGCCGTGCTTCGTCGACGTGCTCGTGACGCCCGAACCGGGCATCGTCAATTTCGGGCAGGTGCAGGCGGTCGGCAACGGCTTCCTGCCGGCGGTGCCGCGCAAGCGCTTTTCGCTGTCGCTGACCAAGAAGTGCAACGTCGCGGTGCGGGTGGACGGGTACTTCGAAACGAGCTATCCGGTTCAGAACGGCTTGCTGGTTCCCGCGAAGGACAGCAATTTCGGTATCGGCATCGAGGACAGCCAGGGCAAGGCGATTCCGTTCAACGAACAGTTCAACCTCGCGCAATTCCCGTCCAACGTCATGAACCAGAGCGTATTGATGGACGCGGTGCTGAAGTCGTTCGGGCCGCCGAAGATCGGCCGGTTCGACGCGACGGCGACGATCCGCTTGTTCATCTATTGATATCGAGGGCGATGCCCGGGCCACATCCATCCGCGTGGCCCGCCATCCGGGGAACGGATGGCGCGGCGTGTTCGCGAAAGCAGGATCGGCTTCCACCGGCACCGGCCTGACGCTCGCGACGCCGTGCGCGTGAATCCCGATACGGCGGCATCCGCGCAATTCGAGCCGCCAAAACGAAAAAAGCGCCGGCGTGCCGGCGCTTTCCCGCGTCTGCCGCGCGATGCTCAACGCACCCAGTGGCACACCCGGTGATGGTGATGCTCGAAGTGACACACGCGGTGCGGATGCGCTTCGGCGATGGTCGGCACGAGCACGGCAGCGGCCACGGCGGCGGCGGTGAGGGTTTTCAGTAGCGTCTTCATGTCGAGGTCCTGTCGTTCAATGATGGATCAAGGGTGCGCAGCGGCATCACCACTGCGGCCGGGGTTCGTCGCGGCGATCGTCGCGGCGGTCGTCACGCGGGCCGGCATGCCGGGCTTCCCAGTCGCGGCGCTCCCAGTAGCGATTTCCGTCCCAGTAACGATCGCCATGCCAGCCGATCGTGACTTCGGCCGGGCCAGGGTAGGCGACGCAGCCGGTGAGCATCACGCTCGACAGCGCGCCCGCCATGACGGCGGATAACACGATGGATTTCATGTTGTTCTCCCTTGGAAACGGCAAGTCGATCGTACGAGCCCCCGAAATTTCACGTGGTAAGAAGTTGCTACCGCCGATGACACGTGCAAGCCCGTCGTCAGCAGCGTGAAAGCCTGCGTCGGCGAAGTGAAGGCAGTGCGCGCGGCCCGGACGCGTACGCGTCCGCCCGGGCAACGATTCCGGCAATTGTTCAGACAAATCCCGACAACCGAAAGGGGCATCCTGTAATCAGATTGAGAATGATTTGCGTTTACGTTAAATTGCGCTATCTCGGAATTTGACGGAGCAGATCGATGGCCATGGCGGAAGTGCTCGACCGACCGGCGGCGGCAGCGGCAAACCCGTTTCTCGGCAGTTATCCGGACCTGCCGCCGCGCGCCGCGCCGCGTGCGCGCCGGGCGTCCCAGCCCGCTGCGCAGGGCGCGCTGCTCGACGTGCTGATCTCGCATCGCGCGATGCTGGTCAACGTCGCGCGCGGCTTCGTCGGCTGCGCGAGCCGTGCGGAAGACGTCGTGCACGACGTGTTCGTGAAGCTCGTCGAATTCCCGAACCAGGACGCGGTGCGCCAGCCGGTCGCGTACGTGACGCGGATGGTGCGCAATGCGTCGATCGACGCGTGCCGCCGGCAAAGCCTCGAAAACGTCTATCACACGGAAGAGGACGACGGCTTCGACGTGCCGTCGCCCGAGCCGACGCCGGAAGCCGCGCTGATGACGCGCGATACGCTGCGGCGCGTGTGGGCCGCGCTCGACGACCTGCCGGCGCGCAGCCGGGCGGCGTTCGAGATGGTGCGGTTGCGCGAGGAGACGCTGCAGACCGCGGCGCGCGCGCTGAACGTGTCGCAGACGCTCGTGCATTTCATGGTGCGCGACGCGGAGCGTCACTGCGCGGAATGCCTCGACGCGTGCCATCGCGGCGTCGCGTGCCCGGTGTTCCTGGGCGGCCGCGCGCGGCGGCGGTAAAAAAACGCGCCGGCCAACCGTCTATCAGACAGGAGCGGCCGAATTCGCCGCTTCGCCTCCTTCAACCGCCCAGCGATTTCCGATCATGACGCAAGCTCCGACGCCTTCCGCCGACACCGACGATCTCGTCTATACGGTCGTCATCAACGACGAAGAACAGTATTCGATCTGGCCGACGTTCCGGCCCGTGCCGGCCGGCTGGCGCGAAGTCGGCGTGAGCGGCCCGAAGGCCGACTGTCTCGCGCACATCGAGACCGTCTGGACCGACATGCGCCCCGCGAGCCTGCGCCGCGCGATGGACGGCGAGCGCGCCACGCGCGCGTCGTGACCCGTTGCGCCGCGTGTGCGGCGCACCACCTGAAGAGGACGTTGCATGACCCTGCTTTCGTTGCCGACGCTCGACGACCTGCGTATCGAGCCGGGGCTGCCCACCGTCGTGTCGCCGCGCGGCAGCGACGGAATGTCGATCGACGACGTCGCGCCGCTGGCGCGCGAGATCGCGGCCGACACGCTCGAACGGGCGGGCGGCGTGCTGTTCACGGGCTTTCACGTGCCGTCGATCGACGCGTTCCAGCAATTCGCGGCCTCGTTCGGCGATCCGCTGATCGGCTATGAATACGCGTCGACGCCGCGCAGCCAGGTCGAAGGCGCGGTCTACACGTCGACCGAATACCCGCCGCACCGCGCGATTCCGCTGCACAACGAGCAGTCGTACACGCGCGAATGGCCGCTGCGGATCTGGTTCCACTGCGCGCTGGCCGCGCCGAAGGGCGGGGCGACGCCGATCGCGGACAGCCGTGCCGTGTATCGCGCGCTCGATCCCGCGCTCGTCGCGCGCTTCGAGAGGCGCGAGCTGCTGTACGTGCGCAATTTCGGGCAGGGGCTCGATCTGCCGTGGCAGCAGTCGTTCGGCACCGACGAGCCGGCCGAGGTCGAGCGGATGTGCGCGGCGCGCGGCATCGAATGTGCGTGGCGCACCGACGACGACGGCGAGCTGCTGCTGCGCACGCGCGAACGCTGCCAGGCCGTCGCGCGTCATCCGCGCACCGGCGAGCGCGTGTGGTTCAACCAGGCGAACCTGTTTCACCTGTCGGCGCTCGACGACGACATGCAGGAAGCGCTCGTCGACGCGGTCGGGCTCGAGAACGTGCCGCGCAACGTGTATTACGGCGATGGCGAGCCGCTGGAGGCGGATGCGCTCGCGCAGATCCGCGGCGTGCTCGACCAGCAGCGCATCGTGTTCCCGTGGCGCACCGGCGACGTGCTGATGCTCGACAACATGCTGACCGCGCATGCCCGCGACCCGTTCGAGGGGCCGCGCAAGGTCGTCGTCGCGATGGCGCAGAGTTACACGGTCCCGCGCGACCGAACGGAGGATTGATGACGCGTAGTACCGCCGCGCTTGCCGCGCGCGGGCTGTCGGTGGGATATCGCGACCATGTCGTGATCGACGGGCTGGACCTGTCGATCGCGGCCGGCCGCGTAACCGCGCTGTGCGGACCGAACGGCTGCGGCAAGAGCACGCTGCTGCGCACGCTCGCGGGCCTGCAGCCCGCGCGTGCCGGCCATGTCGAAGTGAACGGCCAGCCGCTCGCGTCGTTTCGCCGTCGCGCGCTCGCGCGCGAGCTGACGATGCTCGCGCAGTTCAACCAGATTCCGTCGGGGCTCACCGTGCGCGAGCTCGTCGCGTACGGGCGCTATGCGTACGGCGGTTTCCTGCGCGGCCTGTCGCGCGCCGATCATGCGGCGATCGACGAGGCGCTCGACACGAGCGGCCTCGCGGGCGACGCGGAGCGCGACGTCGGCGCGCTGTCGGGCGGCGAACGCCAGCGCGCGTGGATCGCGATGGCGCTCGCGCAGCAGGCGCCGATCGTGCTGCTCGACGAACCGACGACCTATCTCGACATTCATCACCAGCTCGACATCCTCGATGCGCTGCGCGCGCTGAACCGCGCGCGCGGGCTGACGATCGTGTGGGTGCTGCACGACCTGAACCAGGCGGCCGCGTACAGCGACGAGATCGTGCTGATGCGCGCGGGCCGTCTCGTCGCGCAAGGCACGCCCGACGCGATGCTCGACCCGGCGCGGTTGCGCGCGGCGTTCGGCGTCGAGATGCTGAAGCTCGCGCATCCGCAGACGGGCGCGCCGATGTGCGTACCGGCCTACGGGCCGTCGACCGACGCCGCGCCGCAGGCGGCCGGCGTGTTCGATCGGGATCTCGCCGTATGACGACGTTCGCGATGCGCAAGCGCCTCGCGGCGACGGGCAGAGGGGCGACCCGCGGGCGAGCCGGCGCGATCGCGTTCGGCCTCGTCGCGTTGATCGCGCTGCTCGCGGCGCTGCGGATCGCCCCCGATCTGCGCGTGTGGTGGGACGCGGCGCCCGGCAGCGATGCCGCGTCGCTCGCGCACGTGTTCCTGTTCGACCTGAATCTGCCGCGCGTGGCGGCCGCGCTCGTCGCGGGCGGCTGCCTCGGCATCGCCGGCGCGCTGTTCCAGTCGCTCACGCGCAATCCGCTCGCGTCGCCCGACCTGCTCGGCGTGACGGGCGGCGCCCAGCTCGGCCTGCTCGCGGCGATGCTGGTGCCGGCGCTGGCGGGCGTCGCGACGGTGCCGCTGCTGTTCGTGTGCGGGCTCGTCGCGGCCGCGTGCGCGATCGTCGCGGCGGGCGGCTGGCGTGCGACACCGTTGCGGCTCGTGCTCGCGGGCAGCGTATGCATGCTGCTGTTCGCCGCGCTGTCGACACTGGTGCTCGCGTTCTTCGAGCAGAACATCGCGGGCGCCGCGCTGTGGACCAACGGCAGCCTGTACCAGCCGGGCGCGACGGGCCTCGTGCTCGCCGCGCGCTGGCTCGTCGTGCCGCTCGCCGCGCTGCCGTTCGTGATCCGGCCGCTGAATCCGCTCACGCTCGGCGACGATGCGGCGGCCGCGGCCGGCGTGCGCGTCGATGC
>NZ_JACFYV010000314.1:0-5807 GCF_016759955.1 Burkholderia sp. KCJ3K979 | reverse complement strand
CTGCCCGACATGTTCCGTTCGCTGACGGGCGAAACCGAAGCGGCACGGGCCGAGGCGTTCGCACGGCACTTCGTGGCGCGCGCCGACGAGATCATGGTGCCGGGCACCCGCATCTATCCCGAAGTGCCGCCGCTGCTCGCGGCGTTGCGCGAGCAAGGGCTCGCCGTCGCGGTCGTGTCGTCGAAGTTTCGCTACCGGATCGACGCGATTCTCGAGCGCAACGGCTTGCAATCGCTGGTCGACGTGTTGATCGGCGGGGAAGACGTACAGCGCCACAAGCCGGACCCGGAAGGGCTCGTGCAGGCGCTGGCGCGGCTCGGTTTGCCTGCCGCGGCGGCGATCTACGTCGGCGACCACGCGGTGGACGCCCAGGCGGCCGAGCGTGCCGGCGTGCCGTTC
This sequence comes from Burkholderia sp. KCJ3K979, assembly GCF_016759955.1. Classification (NCBI taxonomy): domain Bacteria; kingdom Pseudomonadati; phylum Pseudomonadota; class Betaproteobacteria; order Burkholderiales; family Burkholderiaceae; genus Burkholderia; species Burkholderia sp. KCJ3K979. Next base: position 5,408 of record NZ_JACFYV010000314.1, on the reverse strand, counting down.
GTGGGCGCGGTGAGCGGCATGACGTCGTTCGACGCGTGGGCGCAAGCCGGCAAGCAGGCGGTGCCCACGCATATCGGCGAACTGGTCGGCATCGTGCAGCGGATGCAGTGTCGCGCGGGCGAAACGTGCGCCGACGCCGAACGCGGTGCGCAACCGGCCGGTTGACCCGTTTTCCATGATCGGCCGGCGGCGTGCGACGGATTCTGCGACCCTCGCCGTTCAAGTCATATCCACCACCCGAGCTGCCGCCATGTCCGTCATTTCCGTCGCCTTTTCCCGCATCCGACGTTCGTGCGTGCTGCCGGCCGCCCGGGCTCTGTCATATGCCGTTCCGCTCGTGCTGGCCTGTGCCGTCGTCGGCATGCTGGTCGGTGCGCAGCCGGCCGAAGCCATGACACCCAAGCAACGCGAACGGCTCGAAGCGCCGGTCAAGGCCGTCGCCGACCAGCGCGTGACCGTCGACACGCCGCAGGGCAGCGCGGTGCTGCCCGCCTATGCCGACCATCCGCTCGATCAGGCCGCGCCCGACGTTGTACGCGTATTCATCGTGATTCACGGCACGCTGCGTAATGCCGATGCGTACTACGCATCGGGGCGCAAGGTCGTCGAAAAGGCCGGTGCGGCCGGCGCGGGCACGATGGTCGTCGCGCCGCAGTTCCTGACACGCGCCGATGTGCGCGCGTTTTCGTTGGGCGCATCGACGCTCGCGTGGACGCAGGAAGGATGGAAGGGCGGCGAACCGGCGCGCCAGCCGGGCCCGGTCAGCTCGTTCGCGGCGCTCGACGCGTTGCTCGCGCATTTCGCCGACCGCAGCCTGTACCCGTCGTTGTCGACGGTCGTCGTGATCGGCCATTCCGCCGGCGCACAGTTGCTGCAGCGTTATGCGGTGGCCGGGCGCGAAGGCGACGCGCTGGCCCGTACCGGCGTTGCCGTGCGCTACGTGGTCGCGAACCCGTCGAGCTACCTGTATTTCGACGACGAACGGCCGAATGCCGACGCGCTGGCAGGCGGCGCCTGTCCGCGCGCAACCGAATGGAAATACGGGTTGAAGTCGGCGCCGCCTTACGTTGCGTCGCAGGACGTGCGCGACCTCGAAACGCGTTACGTCGCGCGCCGTGTCGTGTACTTGCTCGGGCAGGCCGACACGAATCCCTATACGCATTTCATCGACCGTTCATGCGCGGCGATGGCGCAGGGGCCGTACCGGCTGGCGCGCGGGCTCGCCTATTTCGATTACCTGAAGAAGCGGCATCCGGACGATCTCGCGCAGCAGGTCGTCGAAGTGCCGGGTGTCGGACATGACGGCCTCGGCATGTTCACGTCCGTTTGCGGGCTGGCCGTGCTGTTCGGGCAGGCGTTGCCGCAGTCGTGTCCGGTCGTCGCCGGCACCGCGCCGGAACTGCGTGCAGCTGGGCAGTGAGCCCCCATGCAGGCTGGCTCCGCGACGAAATCAATCGACCGGAAAATGCAGGCATCGTGCGCGGCTCCGTCTGCCACGCAGGCGAAGCGGACGACCGCCGTTGTAGGCGGCTGCCGCCCCCGTTCGCTCGCGCGTTGCGTGCGGGCCACTTCATTCGACGGTGATCGTCTCCTTCATGTAAGGATGAATCCCGCAGAACACCTTGTAGACGCCCGGCTTGTCGAAGCGGAACGCGTACGTCTCGTCCTGGTCGAGCGCTTTCGAATGGAAGATGCCGGCGTCGTTGACCACGGTGTGCGGCTCCGCGTCGAGGTTCTTCCACGTGATCGTCGTGCCGGCCTTGATCGTGGTCGACATCGGCGAAAACATGAAATTGCGGATCGTCACGAGCGGGCCGTTCGGGCTCTGCGCGAACGCGGCGGGCGGCGTGCCGGCGGCGCCGCACAGGATCAGCGCCGCGATGATTCGGATAGGTCGGAAGCGGGTCATGTCGGTCTCCTTAGGTTTATCAGGCGAGCGTCGCATCGTGCAGCGTCGACGCGACCGGATGGCCCGCGAATTCGACGGTCGTCACGCCGAGCATCGACGGCAGCCGGTCGCGCGGCACCGTGAGCGGCACGGGGCCCGGGCCGTTGCCGGCCGTCGGCTGCGGGAACGCGGTCGAGCGGGCGGTATGGAACGTCACGTTGCCCTCGACCTTCGACACGATCTGGTGGATGTGCCCGTTCAGCACGGTGACGGAGCCGAAGCGGCGCAGCAGCGCCATCGTCTGCGGCGCGTCGCCGGTGCCCCAGCCCCACGGCTCGTAGATGGTCCACATCGGCATGTGCGAGAACACGACGATCGGCGTGCTCGACGAGCGGCCTTTGAGATCCTGCGCGAGCCACGCGAGTTGCTCGTCGCCGAAGCTGCCGAGCCCGTTCGGCTTGAAGTGCATCACGTTGACGAGGCCGATGAAGTGCACGCCCGCGTGATCGAAGCTGTAATAGCCGCGGTTGTCCGACGCCTTGCCGAACCGGCCGAAATATTCGGCACCCGAACCATCGGTGACGTCGTGTTCGCCGGGCACCGTATGCAGTTCCGGCACGCGCAGCGCGGACAGCAACTGCGACGCGTGGTCGAATTCCTCGGGCTTCGACAGGTGCGTGATGTCGCCGGTATGGATCGCCAGCGCGGGCAGCGCGGGCATCCCGTTGACGAGGTCGATCGTCTGCTTCAGCGTGGCCGACACGTCGGGATTCGCGTCCTTGTTGAAGCCGATGTGCGTATCGCTGATCTGCACGAACAGCGGCCGGCCCGCGTCCGCCGGGCGCGCTTCGCCGGTCTGCGCGAGCGCGAGGTCGAACGGCGTGAGGATGCCGCCCGACAGCGTGAACAGCGTGCCGAGGCCGCCGAACGCCATGCATTGCAGGGCCTTGCGACGCGACGGGCGGGTGGGGGTCGATGAAGACATGTGAGCCTCGCATTCGTGTGACGAAACCGGACGGCCGGATCGTCCTGGAATAAGCCGGCGCCTTCGCATGCGATACCGGCGAAGCGGCGGATTTATTCCCGACCGTTGCGAGATCGAACACTCGTGTCGGCGGCCGGCGGGGCGATGCGCGACTGCCACCGGATGACCCGTCAATGTCCTGTAAGTGACACGTCACATTTGCGTCACGGCCGCCCGATAGCCTCCCACTCCGAATCCCCTCTCCGGAGCCCTTCATGCCGAACCACGCGGCAACGGACACGGGCGGTGCGGTCGGCCACCGCACGCGCCTCCTCGGCCTCGCGCTGTTTTTTCCGGTCATTGCCTGCGGCATCGTCCCGGTCGGCGTTCATTCCGGTGCCGACCTCCGCGTCGTCGAGGAAGGCTCGGTGCTGCCAATCGCACTACACGGGCTGTCCTGATTCGCGCCGCTGCCGCGACGCCCGGCTGCGCGGCACGCGGCCGGACCCATCGATTTTCAATTCAACACAAGACACAAGACGCTACCGATGGATATCAGTTTCTTCGATCCGAATCGCACCGCCAACGCGTCCGCGTGGCGCGTGCTGCCCAACCGCTGGGATGCGATCGCGTTTCCGCTGATCATCGGCATACTCGCGATGGCGATCGTCGGTTTTCACCAGACGATGGCGCCGATTGGCGTGCTGCAGACGCAGAAGATCTCGCTCGATCCGTCGAACCTGCCTGAATACGCATTGCGCACCACGCTGCGGATGCTCGCCGCGATGATTGCGTCGCTCGTGTTCACGCTCGTCTACGGCACGCTCGCCGCGAAAAGCCGCCGCGCGGGCATGGTGCTGATTCCGATTCTCGACATCCTGCAGTCGGTGCCGGTGCTCGGCTACATCTCGTTTACGGTCACGTTCTTTCTCGCGCTGTTTCCGGGCCGTGTGCTCGGCGCCGAGCTGGCCGCGATCTTCGCGATCTTCACGAGCCAGGCCTGGAACATGACGTTCAGCTTCTACCAGTCGCTGCGCACCGTGCCGCGCGACCTGAGCGAAGTGTCGCGCGGCTTTCATCTCACGGCGTGGCAGCGCTTCTGGAAGCTCGAAGTGCCGTTCTCGATGCCGGGCCTGATCTGGAACATGATGATGTCGATGTCGGGCGGTTGGTTCTTCGTCGTCGCATCGGAGGCGATCACCGTCGGCAACCAGACGATCACGCTGCCGGGCATCGGCGCGTATCTCGCGCAGGCGATCTCGGACAAGAATCTCGGCGCGGTCGGCTGGGTGATCGTCGCGATGTCGGTCGTGATCCTCGCCTACGACCAGTTCCTGTTCCGTCCGCTCGTCGCGTGGGCCGACAAGTTCCGGATGGAGAACACCGCGTCGGGCGATGCGCCGCAATCGTGGCTGCTCGACATGATGCGTCGCACGCACCTGATCCATCAGTTGCTCGTGCCGGCCGGCTGGATGCTGTCGCAGGCCGCGCGGATTCCGCTACGCGTGCCGTCGCTGACGGGCACACGCGTGCGCAGCGCATCGGCGCGCCGTTCGTCGCGCATCGGCGACATCGTGTGGGGCGCATTCGTGATCCTGCTGACGGTGTACGTTGCATGGCGTGTCGTCAGCTTCGTCGCGACCGGCGTGACGATGGCCGAGGTCGGCCACGTGCTCGTGCTCGGCCTGATCACGCTGCTGCGCGTGCTGGTGCTGATCGCGATCGCGTCGGTGATCTGGGTGCCGCTCGGCGTGCTGATCGGGCTGCGCCCGAAGCTGGCCGAGAAAATCCAGCCGCTCGCGCAGTTCCTCGCCGCATTCCCGGCGAACCTGCTGTTTCCGGTATTCGTGATCGTGATCGTCCACTTCCACCTGAACGCGGATATCTGGCTGTCGCCGCTGATCGTACTCGGCACGCAGTGGTACATCCTGTTCAACGTGATCGCGGGCGCGATGTCCTATCCGAACGACTACAAGGAAGCGACGAAGAACTTCCGTATCCGCGGCTGGCAGTGGTGGCGCCAGGCGATCCTGCCCGGCATCTTTCCGTACTACGTGACCGGCGCGATCACCGCATCCGGCGGCGCGTGGAACGCGAGCATCGTGTCCGAGTTCGTGCAGTGGGGCGACACGAAGGTCGTCGCGCACGGCCTTGGCGCGTATATCGCGCAAACGACCGTCGCCGGCGATTTCCCGAAGATCATCCTGGGCATCGCCGTGATGTCCCTGTTCGTCACCTTGTTCAACCGCCTGCTGTGGCGTCCGATGTACGCCTATGCGGAATCCCGGCTCCGTCTCGATTGAGAGTAAGCGCGATGCAAAATTCGACCGTTATCAACGCCCCCGTCAAGACGTCCCAGCCGCTGCAGCCGCCGCGGCTCGGCGAAGAAATCCTGCGCGTCGAGCATGTGAACCGCGGCTTCAACAAGTCGCAGGGCGAACTGCTCGTGCTCGACGACGCGAACCTGTCGCTGCGCGAAGGCGAGATCGTCGGCCTGCTCGGCCGCTCCGGCTCGGGCAAATCGACGCTGTTGCGCATCATTGCCGGCCTGATCGA
>NZ_JACFYV010000313.1:0-5918 GCF_016759955.1 Burkholderia sp. KCJ3K979 | reverse complement strand
TCGAGGATGCCGCCGGCCATGCCGATGCCCGCGTTGTTGATCACGACGTCCGCGCCGCCGAGTTCGCTGCCGACCCATGCCGCGAGCGCTTCCATCTCGTCGGCGGACCCGACGTCGACGCGTTTCGCATGGGCCTGGGCGCCGGTCAGCCCGATCAGCAGCGCGGTGCGCTCGGCGCTCGCGAGATCGATGTCGCAGGCGACGACCGTTGCGCCTTCGCGTGCGAAGGCCAGCGCCGCGCAGCGGCCGATCCCGCTGCCCGCGCCGGTGACGACCGCGACCTTGCCGCTGAAGCGTCCGCTGGTGGCGCGACGGCGCGCGTTCGCGAGCGCGGGCGGTTCGTCGCCGGATTCGACCGCGTCGATCAACTGCCCGGCGAGCGCCGCGAAGCGCGCGGGATCGGCGAGCGGCAGCCAGTGGCCGGCCGCGACTTCGCGGCGGTAGTACTGCGGCACCCAGCGCGACAGGTTCTCGGACAGCGCGGGGCTCACGTATTTGTCGCCGAGCGGCACGATCGTCTGCACCGGTGCGTGCGCGTAGCGTTCGCGCGGCGCGAACAGGCAGCGGATGAAGTTCGCGCGATAGAGCCGTACGCCGTGTGCGCCGTCGTCGGCCTGGGTCGGGCGCGGCGCGGCGGGCGTTTTCTCGAGCCGGCGCAGCAGGCCCGGCCACGCGCGGCCGAGCCACAGTCGCCAGCCGAGCTCCGGGATGAACGGCAGGTGGAACAGATAGACGTACCACGAACGCACGAGCTGGCCGCCGAGCTTCGCCAGCGACGCGGGCGTCGGGCGCAGCACGCGTTCGCGCAGCCAGAAGCCGACGTGGTCGAGGCACGGCCCCGAGCACGACGTATACGACGCGATGCGGCCGGCCAGGCGCGGGTCGGTGACGAATTCCCAGCCCTGGATCGAGCCCCAGTCGTGCGCGACCAGATGCACGGCGCGGCCGGGGCAGAGCGCATCGATCACCGCGACGAAATCGTCGGTCAGCTTCGCGAGATGGTAGTCGGCCGTGCGCGTCGGCACGCCCGACAAGCCCGCGCCGCGTACGTCGTACGCGATCACGTAATGCCGGCGCGCGAGCAGCGGCGCGACGTGCTGCCAGACGCTGCTGTCGTCGGGATAACCGTGTACCAGCACGACCGGCGAGCGGGCCGGGTCGCCCCAGGTCCGGACCGCGAGCGTCAGCTCGCCGGAGGCGACCGCCGTTTCGCTGTGAACCGATTCGAACAGGGCCAGCGGCGCTTCGTCGGAAAGAGGCTGCATCGTGAGTCCGTCGTTCAGGGAGTCGGGAGGTGGGTGGTTCGTCAGGCGGCGGCCGACAAGGTCGACGCAGGCTGCGCGCGCTCGGCCTGGCGGCGCTGCCAGCGGCGCACGTGCGGCAGATCCTCGTCGAGCCAGTACGCGTCGTCATCGGTGATCACGAGCAGCTCCTCGAATTTCGCGCCGACGCCGGCGAAGCCGAGATGCGGCTCGACGGCCCACAGGCCCGGCACCGGCGCATGCTCGGAGCGGCGGTCGATCGACCACAGCGGCGACCAGCCCTGCTGTTTCGCCGCGCGGCCCTGGTCGAGCAGCAGGTTGCGCGTCGCGTTCAGCCCGAAGCGCGCGACGAAGCGCGGCTTCGACAGCTTGTGGATCTTCGCGACGCGATGCGCGAGCACCTTGAACGGATAGGCCTTGTGGCGCGGCTCGACGCCCTGGCGGCGGCACAGCGCGTCGACTTCCTGCGCGACTTCCGCCATCGGCCGGCGCGCCTTCACGAGCCGCACGATCATGTCGCGATGGTCCATCAGGTCGTCCTGCAACTGCTCGAGGATCGGGTTGCGGCCCAGGCAGTGCGCGTAGCCGACGTCGGCGACGATGCCGTCGAGCACCGGCGCGACATCCAGGATCACCGGCATGTCGGTTTCGAGCTGGCGGTTGCTCGGGAAGAACGCGAGATTGAAGCCGCCCATGTGCTTGAGGCCGGAGAAGCCCTCGAACGCGGTGCGGTCGCCGAACCACGCGAACGGCTTGTGCAGCCAGTCGTGCACGCCGTTGTCTTGCAGCCATTCGGTCAGGAGGCGAGCGGCCTCCTTCTCGGTGATGCCGGGGTAGAGCATCGCGCCGACGGTTTCGACGCAGCGGTAGGCCAGTTGCTGGACCGCGCGGAATTGCGGCAGCTCGTCGAGGTGGACTTCCGGCAGCGGATGGTGGGCGGTCATGATGCGTCTCCATGTGTCGGCCCGCGTTTGCGTCTCGGCGTAGGGCGGGTCCTGGGCAAGGCTTGGGGTGCTGATCTGGATGCATCCGCCGGCGTCCATCGCCATACGGCTTATTCAGTCAGCATTTAATGTGTCATTGAGTAATGTAATGATCATAGCCGGTTCGCGGTCGCGCGCCAGCCCTTGGAGATGAGGACTTCTCCTAATGAAGGGCCGAAATGGAGGGGAAGCTCTAGATTTCAGGCGCTCGGGGCGGGATGGGCGTTGCTTGTCCGTGCGTCCCCAGCGGGGAAGTCGACGGGATCGCCAGGCAAGGCTTCCGCACGGCCCGGCATGTCGCGCCGGATCAACTCCCCGTCGCGTCGCGGCGGGACGCTGTCAAATTGCCGAAATAATTTCGTCACATCATCCGCCCCGATTCGAAGCCTTTGCGGCTTCGCGAGGCCGGCGTGCCGCGCGTCGCGCGGGGCAGCGACCGAAGCCGATTCGGCATTTCAACGGAGAGACCATGCAACGCCGCCAGTTCATGAACACCCTTGCCGCGGCGACCGCTGCGACGCCGCTGATGCTCAAGGCCGGCATCGCCGGCGCGAAGAGCGCAACCGCCCCGGACGCGCTGGACCCCGGCCGCTGGTCGCCGTTCAACGCCGCGCGCCTGCAGGCGGTGCTCGACCAGCATGGCGTCGCGAGCGCCCGCTACGACGGAAAGCGCCGCCCGTATGCGGTGTTCGACTGGGACAACACGTGCATCATGAACGACTGCGAAGAGGCGTTGCTGATGTACCAGATCAACCATCTGCAGTACAAGCTGACGCCGGACGAATTCGTCGCCGTGATGTGGAAGGACGTGCCGAAGGGCGCGTTCATGAAGGACTACACGACCGTCGACGGCAAGCCGGTGACGATGGAGGACCTCGCGGCCGACGTCGAGTCCGACTACCGCTGGCTCCATGCGAACTACCAGGGCCTCGGCGGCGACAAGAGCCTCGACGAGATTCGTGACACCGATCAGTTCAAGGATTTCCGCGCGAAGCTGTACTTCATGTACGACGCGATCTGCGACACGCATCCGCTCGAAGTCGGCTACAAGTGGATCATCTACTTCTACCAGAACATGACGACCGCCGAGCTGCAGGCGATGGCGCAAGCGTCGAACAACTACGGGATCGGCGACGCGTTGCGCAAGGTCCGCTACGAAAGCCCGAAGGCGCTGCCGGGCAAGGCCGGCGTGGTGGCCGATACGCATTTCCACGGCATCCGCATTCACGAGGAAATCCGCGCGGTGATGCACACGCTGCGGGCGAACGGCATCGACGTGTACGTGAGCACTGCGTCGCTCGACGACGTCGTGCGCGTGTTCGCCGGCAATCCTGACTATGGCTACGGCGTGCCGCCCGAGAACGTGATCGGCTTGCGTCTCGACATGCAGGACGGCAAGTACACGAGCACCTATCCGGTCGGCTGGCATTTCAACTGGGGGCCCGGCAAGACGGTGGGCATCCGCAACGTGCTCGCGTCGAAGAAGGGCTACGGCCCGCTGCTGGTGTTCGGCGACAGCGACGGCGATGCGTGGATGCTGCGCGATTTCAAGGACACCGCGGCCGGCGTGATCGTCAACCGGATGAAGAAGGGCGAGATCGGCGCCGACAGCAAGCTCGCGGCCGAACAGATCGGCAACCCGGACGCGCGTTTCCTGCTGCAGGGCCGCGACGAGCACACGGGGCTGATGATTCCGGACGAGAAGTCGATCAAGTACGGCAAGGCCGAGCGCAAGCTGCTGGCCTGACGCGGGCGGGCGCGGGCCGCCGGGCGCCGGTCGCAGCTCCCGCGCTCATCGACATCGGCCCGGGGCGTCTTGCGGGACGGCGCACGCGCGTCTCAAGGCTCGCGCGACGGGCCCAACCGATCCAGCAACGCCCCCAGCAGATCGACCGGCAGCGGAAACACGATCGTCGAATTCTTGTCCGCCGCGATCGTCGTCAGCGTCTGCAGATAGCGCAACTGCATCGCCTGCGGCTGCAGCGCGAGCCGCTGCGCGGCCTGCAGCAGTTTCTCCGACGCCTGCAATTCGCCTTCCGCATGAATCACCTTCGCGCGCCGCTCGCGCTCGGCTTCGGCCTGCCGTGCGATCGCGCGGATCATCGTCTCGTTCAGGTCGACGTGCTTGATCTCGACCGTCGATACCTTGATCCCCCACGCATCGGTCTGCGCGTCGAGCGTCTTCTGGATGTCCGCGTTCAATTGTTCGCGCTCGGCGAGCAGCGCGTCGAGTTCGTGCTTGCCGAGCACCGCGCGCAGCGTCGTCTGCGCGAGCTGGCTCGTCGCCTCGAAGAAGCGCGCGACCTGGATCACGGCCTTTTCCGGATCGACGACGCGGAAATACACGACCGCATTGACCTTCACCGACACGTTGTCGCGCGTGATCACGTCCTGCGCCGGCACGTCGAACACGACGGTGCGCAGGTCGATCCGCACGACCTGCTGGACGATCGGGATGATCAGCACCAGCCCCGGCCCCTTCACTTTCCAGAACCGGCCGAGCATGAACACGACACCGCGCTCGTACTCGCGAAAGATGCGGATCGACGACGCGACGAGCACCACGACGAAGACGATGAGGACGCTGCTGAAGCCGAACGTGTAACCGATCATGAAGGTTCTCCCTGCGGATGGGCGGGTGCGGGCACGTCGTAGAGCGGCGCGACCGTCAGCGTCAGCCCGTGGCGACCGGTGACGCGCACGCGGCAGCCGGCGGCCAGCGGCGTGCTGCTCGCCACGCGCCAGCGCTCGCCGTGCACGCGCGCCCAGCCGGCGGCCGACGAGGGTGCGCCGGCCGCGCCTGGCGGCTGGTCCGGCTGCAGGCCGTCGTCGAGTACTTCGCCGATGCTGCCGAGCATCGCCTCGGCGCCCGTCACGACCGGGCGCTGCCGTGCGCGCAGCGCGACGCTCGACACGCCCGCGACGAGCAGCCCGCCGCCGAGCGCGAGGCTCGCGATCACGGGCCATGGAATCCCGTAGCCGGGCACGTCGGTGTCGATCAGCATCAGCGCGCCGATCGTGAACGCGACGATGCCGCCGAACCCCAGCACGCCGAAGGTCGGCAGGAACGCCTCCGCGACGAGGCAGCCGAGCCCGAGCAGCACGAGGCCGAGGCCCGCATAGCTGACCGGCAGCAACTGCATCGCGAACAGCCCGACCAGCAGGCAGATCGTGCCGGCGACGCCCGGCAGCACGAAACCGGGGTTCGCGAATTCGAAGAAGAGGCCGTAGATGCCGATCGTCAGCAGGATCAGCGCGACGTTCGGATCGGCGATGATCGCGAGGAACCGGCTGCGCCAGTCGGGCGCGAGCACGACGAGCGGCGCGTGCGCGGTCGCGAGATGCAGCGTGCCGGCGGTCGTCGTCACCGCGCGGCCGTCGAGCTGGCGCGCGAGATCGGCCGGGTCCTGCGCGATCAGGTCGACCACATGCTGCGCGCGCGCCTCGTTTGCCGACAGGCTCACGGCCTCGCGCACCGCGCGCTCGGCCCATTCGGCATTGCGCCCGCGCAACTGCGCGAGGCCGCGGATGTAAGCGGATGCATCCTGCATCGCCTTGCGGATCTCGGTCGATTGCGTGTCGGTCGGCAGCGCGGCCGCCGCGCCAGGCGTATCCGAGGCACCCGATGCACCGGTCGGCCGCGGCGCAGCCGGATTCGCGCCCGGCGGTGCGG
>NZ_JACFYV010000312.1:0-5956 GCF_016759955.1 Burkholderia sp. KCJ3K979 | reverse complement strand
CACGCTCGGTCTGGCGTGGCGCCGCGCGGCGCACGGCGTGCCGCTCGCCGACGGCGGCCTCGATGCGCACCGCCACGCGTCCGACATGCTGCGCGCGGCGCCACGCCAGACCGAGCGTGTCGGCCAGCAGCGCCGCGTGACCGAGCCCGAGCGCGCACGCGGCCGTGCCGACCCGGTAGGCGGCGGCGGACGCATGCCACGCGGCGCCCGGGTCGGCCGCGGCCGGGTTGGCCGCAAGGTCGGCCATCGATGCATCGGCAGTCTGCAGGAAATCCTCATAGGCATGCGCGTTGACGGTCACGACGCCGAGCGCGCGGGTCGGCGCGGCGGTGACCGCCTCGTGCTCGGCCCGCGCGGCATCGGCCTCCCACAAGGCTTCGGAGGCGGGCGTGCCGGCCACGTGCCAGTCGACCGTCAATCCGTAGTCGTGCAGCACGTCGACGAGCGCGACGTCCTCGGCCGCGGCGCCGAACAGCGCGAAATCGCGCCACAGCAGCGCCACCGTCTCGCGCACCAGTTCGGGCGGCGCGCCGCGCCGGCCCTGCGCGTGTTCGCCGAGCAGCAAGTTGGTCCGCGCGAGAAAGCGCTTCAGTTCGGGCGCGCCGCTTGCGCGCAGCGCGCGCACGCACGCGGCCGCGAGCCGCCAGAAATCGTACGGCCCGTCGTCAGTGAGCGCGGCCAGCATCGCGTCGAGTTCGTCGAGCGCCGCACCCGGCGTGCCGGGCTCGGCACGCAGCAGGCCGAGCAGCGCCTGCTCGTAGCGAGCACGAATCCGGGTCGCGAATGCATCGGGCAGCGCGCGCAGCGTGGCAGGCGGCACCGCGCGGCCGACCAGCGCGAGCGCATCGAGCGGCGCGCTCGTGCGCAGGTCGGCGGCGCTTTGCGCGCGCAACGCACGGAAATGCTCGAAGAGAACGGGCGAGCACGCAAGCTCGCGCAGGTTGTGACGGCCGACCGCCGCACGGAAATCGCGCAGCGCGGCACGCCAGCCGGCCGAGGTCGGCTCGGTGGCGAGGAGCGGCACGGTGGCCGACAGTTGCCCGGCGAACCGCGCGGCCGGCAGCCAGCCGGCTTCCGCCAGCACCGCCGCGGCCGCGGCAAGCGGCGCCGCTGCATCGTCGCGCCGCTCGAATGCGTCGGCGGCCGCCGCCAGCCATGCGTCGGCCGCGCGCACGGCCCCGCCACGCGGGTTGGGCAATGCGTCAGGGTAGGGAACGTTCGCCGGATCGGACGTCATGGACACGCGCGCCTGTCATCGTCAAGTCGCTCGCGCGAGCCGCGGCGCGCAAGCGCCGGGCCGGTGCGAGGCCTGAGCGGAGTGTCCGTGGGCGCGGAGCCCGGTCAGATCTGGACCATCTCGAAGTCTTCCTTGCGGGCGCCGCATTCGGGACACGTCCAGTTGATCGGGACGTCTTCCCAGCGCGTGCCCGGGGCAATGCCCTCTTCCGGCAGCCCGGCTTCTTCGTCGTAAATCCAGCCACAAATCAGGCACATCCAGCTCTTGTATTCCATCTTAAGCCGCGTCGGGGAAAAGTCGGTAAATTCGGGAGCCATGATGGTACCGTGTCGGGGCCGGACTGCCTAGCAATCGCGCTGGAGGACGGCAACTACGTTGCGCTGCGCTAAAAAATCCGTCGTACCGGCCGGATTCCACCGCATAATGGTTGAAAAGTGCGGCCTGCCGGGCAACACAGGGCCGAACCCGCCCATTCGCCTCGCCGTCCGCATGTCCGTCGCTCGTCCGTTTTTCTCTTGCCCCATTTTTACATGTCCAGCAACGCCCCTCCGATCGTCCTCACCTTCGGCCTGTCCGATCCCACCGGCGGCTCCGGCCTCCAAGCCGATCTGATGACCCTGGCGAGCATGGGCTGTCACGGCGTGTCCGTCCTGACCGGCTATACCGTGCGCGACTCGGCCGCCTGCGATGAAGTCACCGGCCTCGACCCCGATGTCGTCGCCGCGCAGGCGCGCATGCTGCTCGAAGACATGCCGGTTGCCGCGTTCAAGATCGGCGCGGCGACGCGCGCGGAAGTCGTCAGCGCGATCGCCGAAGTCGTCGCCGACTACGACGGCGTGCCGCTCGTGCTCGCGCCGGACTTCACGCTCGACGATGAACACGTACTCGCCGCCGATGACCTGCGCGAATCGATCGCCGACCTGCTGGCGCCGCAAACCACGTTGCTGGTCGCCGACCACGCGACGCTGATCGCGCTCGCACAGCCGGACGGCGATGCCGAGGCGCCGAATCTCGACGCGGCCGTGTCGCACCTGCTGTCGCAGGGCTGCGAATACATCCTGTCGTCGGAAACCGGTTCGCACCGGCTCGTCAATACGCTGTACGGCGAGGAAGGCCAGCTTCGCGAAGACATGTGGGATCGCTCGCCGCACCGGCTGATGGGCATCACCGATACACTGGGCGCGGCCATCGCGGCGCTGCTCGCGAACGGCCAGGAGCCGCCCGAAGCCGTGCGCGAGGCGCAGGAATACCTGTACCAGGCCGTGCGCGACGCGTTCCGGCCCGGCATGGGCGCGTACCTGCCCGACCGGTTCTTCTGGGCGCGCAGCAACGACGAGTCCGACACGCCGCCGGCCGTGAAGGCCGACCCGGTGCCGAGGACGTCGCACAGGCATTGAGTTGCGCGCGGCGGGCAGGCCCCGCCGCCACGAACGGCGCGCCGAATTCCACGTGCAAATAAAAAAAGACCCGCATCGCTGCGGGTCTTTTCTTTTGGCTGGAACGCACATCGCTGCGCGCTCCGGACACCATCGACCGAAGTCGATTACATGTCCATGCCCATGCCGCCCATGCCGCCCGGCATGCCGCCCGGCATCGGTGCGTCTTCCTTCGGCAGTTCTGCGACAGCTGCGTCCGTCGTCAGCAGCAGGCCAGCAACCGAAGCTGCGTTCTGCAGTGCGGTGCGCGTGACCTTGGTCGGGTCGACGACGCCGGCTTCAACCATGTCGACGTACTCGCCCGTTGCCGCGTTGTAGCCGTAGTTGCCCTTGCCTGCAGCAACTGCCGCCACCACGACGCTGGCTTCTTCGCCGCCGTTCGTGACGATCTGGCGCAGCGGCTCTTCCATTGCGCGCAGCACGATCTTGATGCCGGCGTTCTGGTCGGCGTTCGCGCCGGTCAGGCCTGCGATCGCGGTACGAGCGCGGATCAGCGCGACGCCGCCGCCTGCCACGATGCCTTCTTCCACAGCTGCGCGGGTTGCGTGCAGTGCGTCTTCGACACGTGCCTTCTTTTCCTTCATTTCGACTTCGGTCGCAGCACCGACCTTGATCACTGCAACGCCGCCTGCCAGCTTGGCCACGCGCTCTTGCAGCTTTTCACGGTCGTAGTCCGACGTCGCTTCTTCGATTTGCGCGCGCACTTGCTTCACGCGTGCTTCGATGTTCACGGCTTCGCCTGCGCCGTCGATGATCGTCGTGTTTTCCTTGCCCACTTCGATGCGCTTCGCCTGGCCCAGTTCTGCCAGCGTTGCCTTCTCGAGCGTCAGGCCGGTTTCTTCCGCGACGACTTGACCGCCGGTCAGGATCGCGATGTCTTCCAGCATCGCCTTGCGACGATCGCCGAAGCCCGGCGCCTTGACCGCAACGGTCTTCAGGATGCCGCGGATGTTGTTGACGACCAGCGTCGCGAGTGCTTCGCCTTCGACGTCTTCTGCGATGATCAGCAGCGGACGGCCAGCCTTCGCGACTTGCTCGAGCACCGGCAGCAGATCACGGATGTTCGACACCTTCTTGTCGTGCAGCAGCACGAACGGGTTGTCGAGGACGGCGACTTGCTTGTCCGGGTTGTTGATGAAGTACGGCGACAGGTAGCCGCGATCGAACTGCATGCCTTCGACGACGTCGAGCTCGTCGGCCAGCGACTTGCCGTCTTCGACGGTGATCACGCCTTCCTTGCCGACCTTGTCCATCGCTTCAGCGATGCGATCGCCGATCGACGAATCGCTGTTCGCCGAGATCGAGCCGACCTGTGCGATTTCCTTGTTGGTCGTGCACGGCTTGCTGATCTTCTTCAGCTCTTCGACAGCCGCTGCGACTGCCTTGTCGATGCCGCGCTTCAGGTCCATCGGGTTCATGCCCGATGCGACGTACTTCATGCCTTCGCGAACGATCGATTGCGCGAGGACGGTTGCCGTCGTCGTGCCGTCGCCTGCGTTGTCACTGGTCTTGGAAGCGACTTCCTTGACCATTTGCGCGCCCATGTTCTGGAGCTTGTCCTTCAGCTCGATTTCCTTCGCGACCGACACACCGTCCTTGGTGACCGTCGGGCCGCCGAAGCTGCGCTCGAGCACGACGTTGCGGCCCTTCGGGCCCAGCGTGACCTTGACTGCGTTGGCGAGAATGTTCACGCCTTCGACCATCTTCGAACGGGCGGAATCGCCGAATACGACGTCTTTAGCTGCCATCTTCTAACTCCTTGAATTCTTGGGAATATGTACCGTCGGAGGACGCTTACTTGGCGTTGACCACGGCCATGATGTCTTCTTCGCGCATGACCAGCAGTTCCTGGCCGTCGACCTTCACGGTCTGACCTGCGTACTTGCCGAACAGGACACGATCGCCGACCTTCACGTCGAGCGCGATCGGGGCGCCCTTGTCGTCGCGCTTGCCCGGGCCGATCGCCAGGACTTCGCCCTGATCCGGCTTTTCAGCAGCGGCGTCGGGGATCACGATGCCCGAGGCGGTCTTGGTTTCCTGATCCAGGCGCTTGACGATCACGCGATCGTGCAAAGGACGAAGGTTCATATTCACTCCTCTCTTGACTGAGATTGAAGAACGCTTAGGGAATCTGCCCGGCTTATCGCCCGGCAGAGAATTGTTAGCACTCTCGTGCAGCGAGTGCTAATTATATGGACGGGTTTTGACAAATTCAAGAAGGGGAACCAGAGGAATTTTCGAGGCGGCGACGCGGCGGGAAAAACCCACGAAATCAGCAAAAAACCCTTTTAAAACAATACCCTGTCGAGCGCAACCACCCCCACAGACGGGCCCGTGCGGCCCGCGCCGCTCATCCAGCCCCGTTTGGACACCGGGTAAGCCCGGAGTTCCTGAGACCGGTGACATCGCATCGAAAAAACCGTGCGGACGCCGATTTCGTCTGCCGCGACGTGCTCGTTCGCCGGCGTCGCCGGGCCGCTTTCACGCGTCGGCGCAGTCCGCGTCCGGCAGCGGCCGGAAGGTCCGGCCCTCCGTCTCGACGGTCGTGGCCAGCCGCCGCGCGAGCCCCTTCGCGCCCTCGCGCATCACGACGTCGTGATTCCATCGGAACAGCGGCCGTGCCAGCGGCTCCAGCCAGTTCATCCAGCCATGCGTGCGGATGTGCCAGTCGTAGCGCACGACGGTGCGCGCGCCGGCGGCGGCGAACGACCAGCGTCCGTCGCCCTCGATCGCGCCGCTCGCATGGCCTTCGAGCACATGCGGCCGCTCGACGCGCCGCACGCGCATGTCGAAGGTCAGCCGGTAGGGCAGCGCGCCCTTCCATGTATACCGGTGCAAGGCGCCGACGCCGCGCGCGTCGCCCGGCTCGAGCTCGACGGTACGCATGGCGCCCTTCCACCAGTCGGGCCAGCGGTCGACCTGATAGATCGCATCCCAGACCGCCGCGAGCGGCGCATCCACCCGCCAGGTCGTCGAAAACCGGTATTCCGCCATGCAGCCTCCGGCACGCGCGTTCGGGAACGCGGATCGGCGCGCCGTCAGGGCGCGAAGAAACGCTCGGGAAACGCGACGTCGATCTCCACGTCGTCGAGCGTCACGGTTTCGAGCGGCACGTCGTCATCGTCGGCGTAGCTGACGACCTTCAGCGGAAAACCGTCCGCGGCGTCGAGCCACAATCGGTAACGATGCACGCCGTCGACCGCGTGCGCGGGCGCGCCCGTGACCAGCACGCGCTGAGCGGTCCGGCCGCCGACGGCTTCCTCGCCTTCGATCACCGTCGCGC
>NZ_JACFYV010000311.1:0-6058 GCF_016759955.1 Burkholderia sp. KCJ3K979 | reverse complement strand
AGTCGGGCATTCTTATGGGTGTTCATCCGGCTGGGTTCCTGGAAGGTTGGGTGTTTGGCGACTTCCAGTCTCCCAGACTCAGTCCGGATGAACCATCGATACAACCTATTGAAGCTTCACACCTAGCGAGCCCAGCGTGATGTGCAGACGCTCGGTGTCCACCGGGCTGTCCTTCTCCTGCTGCAAGCTTTTGGCGACACCGGCAATGCGCGCGGCCGTGGCCGTATCCGGCATCACGGCGAAAAAGAAGCGGTGCACGGGAACCGGCGGCGGCGCATCGAATCCGGGTAGCGTCAGTTGAGTCACGGCAGCATGTCCGACTGGCGTGGAGCGAAATTTCATTATCGTCAATCGGTAGCCTGCTCGCTCGCCGCTCACCGCTAGACGAATCCGCCGTTCACACGCCTGAAGATGCTACCCTCTCGGCCAAACTCGACACCCTCTGATGACGCCCCCGAATTCAACCATGCAAACCGTCGCGGTACTGGACTTCGAAACAACCGGCCTGTCGCCGAATCTGGGCGACCGTGCAACCGAAATTGCCGTCATCCTGCTGCGCGACGGGCAGGTCGTCGACCGTTTCCAGAGCTTGATGAATGCCGGCCGACGCATCCCGTCCGATGTCGTTGCGCTCACCGGCATCACGAACGACATGATCGCGACGGCGCCGCCTGTGTCCGAAGTCATGAAGGAAGCGGTGGCGTTCGTCGGAAAACATGCGGTCGTCGCCCACAACGCCGGTTTCGACAAACGCTTCTGGCAGTCGGAACTCGGGATGCTCGGCATGTCGGCCGACCATGCGTTTGCGTGCACGATGCTGGTGGCGAGACGAATCTACCCGGACGCGCGGAGTCACCGCCTGTCGAGCCTCGCCGAGATGCTGCGGCTGCCGCAAACGGGTCGTGCGCACCGCGCGATGGTCGATGCGGAGATGGCCGGCCATCTGTGGTGCCGGTTGCAGCAGGATATTTCGCGGACTTACGGGCTGGATCGGATCGATCACGCGTTGATGTCGCGGGTTCAGGTGACGACCAAGGCGAAAGTGCCGATGTATTTGCGGTCGCTCGGGCGGGGGCATGCGTGACGCATCCCGTCCAGGGACGACAATACGGCGCTGCCTGACCAACCGCACGCGTTAACGCAAAACGGCCTGGCAATTGCCAGGCCGCTTCTTGTCCCGCGTGAGCCGGGGCAGCACGCCACCGAACCGGCAATCCGCTTGCGAACTATCGCGACATCGACCGATGCGCGACGACACGAGCGGAATCGAACGCCGATTCAGCCGGCATACTCACTCCCACTCGATTGTCAATCGGCGATTGGAGTCCTTGTGCCGACGGGCTTTGCGGCCGACCAGATAACCACGATACCGCCAGAGGTACCGAGAAAATTAACCGGTAGTTGTCGGGTTCAAACAGACCAACCCGGAGAATTCAATATGCGCATTCGTCGGCAGACTTGGAAATTGCCTCCCTCCGAACGCGATTCTCTGGAGATACCGGCACCGGTACCGTCAGCCACATTCCATCGCGATCCGGGGGAAGCTTGAGGAAACCAAACTGCCGATCCACCTTCGATCAGACCGACCCGTGGCAGTCATGGTGTCCTTGATCATATTGGGAAAGACGCCTTTCCAATGTCGCCCGATATTTCCCGTCAGATGTTTTCTCTATCGCGGCGAGAATGTCGTCACGCGCGGACAGATCGCCTTGACGCACTCGAACCTCGAAACGCTGGGCGAGGAACGCTGAAAAATAGGTATTCTGGAATCGCTCCTTTTCCGCGTGCAGCTTCTCCAGTGCGAGGTCAATTTCCGTCCGGGCGCGAGCGATATCGCCACCATCAAGGCAGGCCTTCGACATCCAATAAGACACGAAGGGCCCCTTGTTCTCGATCGTATCTAGTACCCCTATTGCTTTCCCCGGCTGGCCTGCTTCTACTAGACATTGTCCATACTTCTGTGACTGAAAATCGTCGCGCTCCGTCATCTCGTCAAACAGCCGCAGCGCGTTTTCGGTCAATTGGCGTACCTCGTCAGGCATGACTCTAGCGGCAAGTTGATGCAGTTCAGCCTGGATGAATTTACTTCTGTCCAGAACAAGCTGACTGCTGGGCAGCTTTCTCCATACCCTCTTGAACCTCTCTGGGTCATTCCAGCTCCAGCTCCGGCCAACCGCCGACGCGACCTGGAGAACCTGTTCCAGTCCCGCATCGGCGGCGAGGAGCAGTTCCCGCTCCACCGTGTCCGCATATGCCTTGATAAGACGCTCGCGCTCATCGCCTGACGGCACAGCCTCAAGAGCAGCAAGAGTCACTGAATATGACACTTCGCCTTGTTGCTGCGCAGCTTTCAAAATAATTTCGGCCTGCTCAACCGCTTCGCGATGACGTTTCTGCCTTGAAAAAATCCTGACAAGTTGGAGACGTGACTCGTACAGCGGAAACGCACTTGCCAATACCTGTTCGAACAGGAGCCTCGCCTCATCCAGCTTTTCGAGCACGACCAGAGCCTTTGCGTGATGGTGAATTATTTCAATTTTCTGGCGCGGAGGAACGCCCTGAAGCTGTTGCAAACGTTCGAATAAAGGAAGTCGCGCACGAAGGGTGGCACGTGCATTCTCCAAACCACGATGCGCCTTATCTGAACGGTACATGCATTCGATTGCTTCGAGTACAACAGCAATGGCGACCGCCGACACCGGAATCTTACCCTGTTCGAGAGCCTGCACCGTCTGCGCTGGATCACCCAGCAATGCCCGATCCAGATCAGTTTCGTTCCATACCTGCAGGAGCGCGTACAGATAAACGGGGCGCTTATCACCTGCAGTGCATAGTGCCTTGAGCTTAGGATTCAACGCGATTCCGGCCGCCCGAAGGGTCACGCCGGAAGACTCAAATTCGCCGACGAGATAGCGCTCGAGTTCGTCATTCAGCCTGCTCAGCTCTTCTTCGTCGAACCACTTCTCCTGTCGCATCGACGCCAAGACAATGTCATGGATCCGAACAGCCAGCGCTCGATCCGCGGTAGTGAGCGAATGCGCCTCCAGTTTTCGTACCCCAACCGGTCCGATTACCGATTTTAGGAATCCGCGGTCGGCAACCGTCGAGTCGAGCCAGACGAATATGCCAAGCTCTCGCCGAAGACTAGTTCGTAACCTTCCAAGAAGACGATCCGCGAGCCTCTGCATCTGGTCGTCTTCCAGTTCACCCACGAAGGCGCAATCGGACCCGATATCCTCCCACGTCGCCCCACCTCTTACTGCTGCATTCATGAGTGCGAGTGTCAGCGGATGTCCGCCAACCGTCTTCCAGACACGCTCCCATACCGCAGCCGGGGAAACAGATGGCAGATCCCGTTCCAGCACCTCACGCGCCAGATCTGCACGCATCAGCGGAAGCGAGAGGGAAGCACCCGCACTGGAGCGCTGCGTGATGATTACGCGAGATTCCTCACTGCAAATCGCTTCAAGCTCGGCGATATCAAATACCGCCTCCGCATCGTCGATAACTACTAGGCTTTTGCGGGTCGATAGCAGTCCGGCTACGTTGTATTGATCTCCCCTCCGGCCCAGCCTCGCCGCCCGCAACCCGGAGACATCTTGCACCTCCGATCCCTGCAGCCAGATAACGATTTCAAACTGCTTCCTGCTTCTGGATGCATATGCAGCTGCAGCTTCCGATTTCCCGCTTCCGCCTATACCGCTTATTACCAGGCACTTGTGAGTCTCTAACCAGTCGGAGATTGCAGTATCCACGTCGGCGCGTGCCAAATACCTAGGATCCTGCGTTGGCGCAAGCATGTTGGCCGAATGCTCCGCGCAAATGCGTTTTAGCTCGGGAAGAAACTCTGCAAGCTCATCAATCGCCAGATCGTTAGCCAGCATCTCGTCAGCGATTTCTTCGGCGATTCGTCTCTGGTCGTAAACGTGAATGGTCCGATATGCGAAGCCGGGCCAATCAGCTACCCTATTCTTGAACTCCCGGATGTCCGAAGTCGACGCAGAAGCAGAGGCGACGAGATAAATATCCTCCACACCACCATGCAATCGAACCGCGTGAAGCAGATCGTTAACCGGCTTATCGAGACGTCCGCTGAAGTAGTCCTTTGTCGCCGAGTATTCGGCGACAGTCTTGCCTGTGTCCGAAAACGAATCGACGGTATATCCGACGGGATGACCGTCTTCGTTAAGACCACGATGTACAAGCTTTTCCTTGACAACGAAGTCCATGAAGCGTTGACCGAACGCCTCGAATCGTGGACCGACATGGGAAATTGCATTCATCAACCTCTCGACAAAAGATCTCTTCAGTTCGCTGTTCATGATCGACGGGTGGTAGCTGTTTATCGAGATACTGAAATGGCCGTCCGGCATCCGGTGGATCAGCCATCCTTATTCGACATCATTCTAATGGCACAACTGCGGTAAGCCATCATGATAGCCCTGGCATCGAGTCATGCCTGACTCTTGCGATGCCTGTCGCACCGGCGTATTGCAACCGGTATGAGCGAAAGACTGTCTGTCAATCGTAATTGCGCCGACGAGTCAGGTATTTCGTTATATTGCGGATCAACATACAGTCAGTACATGCATCGCCAGACCCCGGCCGAAAGTGACATAGGCATGTTCAACCCATCGAACAAGGCGCTTGTCGGCAAGCTGCGGAATTGCATTGCTGGCGCCGGTTCCGTCCTTGCTGGCGGTTCACCCCGATCGGGCGCCTTACGCAGTAATCACTTGGAGGGAGATCAGGCACACTGGCTAACCCAATCACCATTGCAATCTCATCCGGTATCATTGCCGCTACGGGGAACGACAACATCCGGTACGTGTATCAGGCTGACCTGAGACCGAGCGGTACGCCATGGAAAGTCCCTTGCCGCCCCGAAGAAGACGAAGCGACCTGCATTGCTAGTGCCACTCTGCCCTCGATTGTTCGGCCTAGTTGAACAGAGCTAGTGCGACCGGCCCGATCCGCGCGAACACACGACACTGGTGGTGCCGATCGTCGCAGCGGCACGCTCAGGCAAGCTCGAGGCCGTTGCTCTGCCAGCGAGCTCGAGGTCACCATACCACCTCGATGCGTTGGTGGACCTGTCATTGACCAACGACGACATGCTGCTTGAGCTGAAACAGGTCGGAGGAGAAAAGCGAAAACCATGAGCATCCATACGGCGGGTTGGGCAGCAATCGCCTCGAGCATCACGACCATTGTCAGTATCGGCGCGACCATCTGGTTCGCAAGTCGTAATCGCGGCTTGGTAATCGAGCAAGCCGCCAATCAAGCAAAGCAAGCAACCGCCACGCTCAACGTTCAGAAAACGACCACAGCACGTACTGCAGCCACGTTCATCGCTGAAAAGCGTCAAAAGTGGATCGACGATCTTCGTGATGACGTGTCGCAATACATGGCACTAAGCTTGGAACTAACTGAAGCATATAAACGCACTTTTTCCAGACTCGGCAGCAGATGGGACAGGTTTCCGCCACAGACTCAAGACGCTCTCGACGAGTTTGACGACGAAATGATGCAATTTCAAACTTCTATCGCAGACCGCAACAGCCACCACTATCAGCTCCTGACGCGAATTCTGCTACGCGTGAATCACAACGAGCTGGCACACAAGGGGCTGATTACGTCTCTTTCCAAGGTTCGCAGCCTGTTGGGTGACGTCGCCATCAATGCGGCTCGTCAGGTTTATGGCAATCAAGAGCAATACGCGGACATAGAGCATCAACTACAGTTTGCTCAAGGTTACGCGAAGGCGATTTTTCATGAAGAGTGGCGGAAGTTAAAGCGTGAGGTGGCCGACCCAGGGCAGACGATGGACATCATCCTCGCTACAAGGGCGCCAGACGACGCCGCCGTGAAGGCTTTAGTGGATGCGAGTGCAGCTAGCGTTCCCTCGTTCTTTTCCAATGAACATATTCTGCCCAAGAGCTTCGCTACCATTGTTTCCACGAGTGCAAGCGAGAACAAGCCTACATCTGAGCTTGCATGAGCAATGGCGAGGTTCGGAGCGGAAATGGCCTGTTGAACTGCCGATGCCTGCGGCGGG
>NZ_JACFYV010000310.1:0-6099 GCF_016759955.1 Burkholderia sp. KCJ3K979 | reverse complement strand
GCGCGCGATCTTCGATCTGGCCGACACGCTCGAAGTGCTCGACCTCACCGGCAATGCGTTGTCCGCGCTGCCCGACGACCTGCCGCGGCTGCATCGCCTGCGCATCCTGTTCGCGTCGGGCAATCGCGCTGACGCTGTCGCACTCGCTCGCCGCGATCGTCGTCGGCATCGTGCTCGTGACGATCGGCTTCTTCGTCGCCCACTCGGTCGCGAGCGGCTGGGTCGGCGCACTCGCGGGCGCCGCGAAAGGGCATGCGGCTTCGCTGTATCTGCTCGCCTACTACGTCGGGTCGAGCGTGCTCGGCTCGGTCGGCGGCGCGTTCTGGCAACGCGGCGCGTGGACGAGCGTCGCCGCGTATGTCGCGGTGCTGCTCGTCATCGCATTGCTGGCCGCGCGGCGCTTGAGTCGCCCTTGAGCCATGCGTGACGCGGCTCGGCGCGGTGCGGCCCGCGCCGTGCACCCACGCCGGCCGCTCAGCCGTCACGACACCAGCGCATCGTCTCCTTTCATCGCATACGCCGCCTCGCGCCGCCGCAGCTTCATCGCGATCAGCGCCGCCAGCACCGCGAGCGCGACGCCGGTGAGAAACCCGCCCGTATAACCGACCTTCGCGGTCAGCGACAGGATCGTCGACGACGCGATCAGCTCGCCGAGATCGCGCGTGCTCTGCACGGCGGTCACGTCGGTGCCGGCCTGATCGCTGCCGCCCGCGAAACGCATGCCGGCCGTCATGATCGACACGGACGTGATGCCGGTCGCCAGCGAGCCGAGCACCGTGCACAGCCACGCCCATGCCGGCGATACCGGCAGCCACCCGCTCGCCTGCGCGAACCACAGCAGCGCCGCCGCGCCCGCGCAGCTCACGCCGGCCGTGAACGCCCGCCACAGCCCGAGCGCCCGCACGAGCCACGCGCCGCCGCCGCATCCGAGCACGACCGTCACGACGCCGCCGGCCATTCCGAGTTTGCCGATCGCGTCGAGCGACCAGCCCGCGTCGTTGAGGAACAACTTCGACAGGCCGAAGCCCGATACGGCAGTCATCGCCGACAGCAGCGCGAGCGACAGCAGCGACCACGAACGCGGCCGCTTCGCGAAGCGCACGAGGCTCGCGTCGTGATCGGGCCGGACGCGCGCACGATCCGCGTCGCGCGGCAACACCCACAGCACGCAGACGAGGCTCGCGAGCGGGACGGCGGCCAGCGCGAGAAACGCGGTGGGCTGGCCGAACAGGCCGATCAGCGTCAACGTGCCGGCGCCGCCGCCGAAGAAGCCGATCATCACGCCCGCGATCTGGATCGCGTTGATCCTCGCGAGCGTGTCGCCGCTGAAATGCTCGGCGGCCATCCCGTCGTTCGCGATGTCCTGCGTCGCGCTCGCGAGCGACGCGACGGCCAGTAGCCCGACCGCCCAGCCCGCCGTCGCGACCGTCATCCCGATCTGCGCGAGGCTGGCCAGGCACAGCACGACGATCGTCTGCATCGGCAGCATCCAGCTGCGCCGCCGGCCGATGCGGGGCGACCAGCGGTTGTCGACGACGGGCGCCCACAGGAATTTCACGACCCACGGCAGCCCGACGAGCGGCAGGAACGCAAGCGCGTGCAGCGGCGCGCCGTCGTGGCGCAGCAGCGTCGGCATCGCATCCATCGCGATGCCGATCGGGATGCCCTGTGACAGGTAAAGCAGCGTGATCGTGATGACCAGGCGGCGATGTTCGAGCAGGTCGCGCATCGAATTCTCCAGTTGCATGAGGTTAAAAAGGTTCGGCGCCGGCCGGCACGCGCGCGGGCTGCATCGCGTCGCGCCGCGGACGGCGTGCCGCACGCAGCAGCAATGCGCCGAAGGCGACGAGCGCCGCGTCGGTCAGCCAGTACACGGGTCGGCCCGCGTCCAGCAGCGCGAGCGCGCAATGGGTCGCGCCGGCCAGCCCGTACGCGACACCGGCCGCACGCATCAGCACGCGCAGCCATGCCGCGCGATCGGCGACGCAAGCCGCGAGCGCGATCGCGCCGCCCCACACGGCCCAGAACAGCATCGCGAGCGCATGGTCGACGTGCACGCCGTCGGGCAGTGCACGCCCGGCGAACAGCAGCGCACCGCCCGCGAGCACGAGCCCGCCGCACACGCCGACCGCGGCGGCGGCCAGCACGTCGGCCGAGCGATCGCGTTGCGCGCGCCGCCGTTCGATCCACAGATGCAGCCCCGTTGCGCACAACGCACACGCGGCGAGCCCCATCAGGAAATGCAGCACGCGCAGCACGCCACCGGCCGCGCCGACCCAGCCGTATTGCGCGAAATGCAGCGGCTGCACCGCGATGAACGCGCGCAGCCAGAAGCCGCGGCCGCGCGACGTCGCATCGGCGAGCCATTGCCCGTCCGTCGCGCGGTACAGGTGGCGTTCGAACACGGCCGTGCTCGGCAGGCCCGCGGTCGTACCGGCAATCTCGACGCGTGCATTCACGTCGCCCCAGCGATGCAGCACGACGGCTTCGGGCCGGAACTCCGGCCTGCGCACCGCGTCGCGCCGCAGCAGCGCCTCGAGATCGGGCGCATGCCGCCATGGGCCGCCGGCCTCGACGGGCGACGGTCCGCCCAGCAGCTCGGCGAACGCACGCTGCGGCTGCCCCGGATACGCGACGCCCGCGAGCGACACCGTGCCGAGCGCGCCGAGCCCCGACAGCGCGCCGGTGAACGCGAACAGCACGAGCCACGGCGTGCCCCACAGGCCGATCCACGCATGCAGGTCGAACAGCGCGACGCGCAAGCCGTGGCCGCGCCGGATACGCGCCGCGTCGGGCCAGCGCTTGCGGTGCACGACCACGCCCGCGACGATGAGCACGAGCAGCACGATGCCCCACAGGCTGACGAAAATGCGCCCGGGGAAGCCGGCGAACAGCGTCTTGTGCAGCGTGACGATCAAGGTCGCGCGCCCTGCGTCGGGCAGCGGCGCGCCGGTCGCCGGATCGAGCGAGAGCGTGCATGTCTGGCGCGCATCGCAGAAACGGATGGCCGGATCGTCCGGCCGCGGCAGCACGATGCGCGCGTCGCGCAACGCGACCCCGAGCGACGCCGCGCGCGCGACGAGCGCGTCGAGCGGCAACGTCGGCCGTGCGACGGCCACCGCAGGCGGCCGCCACCAGCCCTGCATCGAATCGAACGCGAGACTCCAGGTGCCGCTGAACAGCACGACGAACAGCACCACGCCGAACAGCGCGCCGGCGCCGCGATGCAGCGCGCGCCAGCGCGAACGCGACGAAGCATCCATGTCAGCGCCCTCCCCAGAACATCGCGCACGGCACCAGCACCGCGAGCCACGCACCCGCGCGCCACGCGGCCTGCCGCCAGCCGGGCGCGACGAGCACCCACAGCAGCGCGGCGACGCTCGCGGCGAGCGTCAGCAACACGGCCGCATAGAGCCGGTTCAGGCCGTCGTCGGGGTAATGACGGGCCAGCGTGAGCGCGAGCGCGACCGCCCCCGGCAGCACGCCGCCGATCGCGATCGCCGCCCGCGCGCCCCAGCCGGACGCCATCAGAATTGCCCGCGCACGGTCAGCATCACGTTGCGCGGTTCCCCGTAACGGTTGTTCCAGCCCGGCTGGCTCAGGCTCAGGTAGTAGTTGCGGTCGAACAGGTTGTTGACGTTGAGCGCGGCGCTCCAGTGCTTGTCGTAGCGGTAGCCGAGCCGCACGCTCGCGAGCGCGTAGCCGCCCTGGCTCATCGTGACGCCGTTCGCCTGCGCCGAGTAGCTGCTCTGCACCTGCACGCCGCCGCCGATGCTCCAGCGCCGCTCCTGCCACGGCAGGTCGTAGTTGGTCCACAGCCGGAACAGGTGGCGCGGATTCAGCAGCGGTGCGAACGTGCCCGCGTTCGCGAGGTTGTCCGCATAACGCATCGTGTCGTACGTGTAGCTCGCCCACACGCTCCACCATGGCGTGATGCGGCCGTTCGCCTCGAACTCGAAGCCCTGGCTGCGCACGCTGCCGCCGTTCACGTAGTAGCAGCTCGGCCCCGCGCATGGATGCGCGAGGTCGACCTGCGGGTTGTTGTCGAGATCGATGCGGAACGCCGCGAGCGACACGTCGAGCTTGCCGCCCGCCAGTTCGCCCTTCACGCCCGTTTCGTAGGTACGCCCCTTCACCGGCGTCAGGATGCCGCCGCCCCACATCGACTTGGTCTGCGGCTGGAACACCTCCGCATAGCTCGCGTACCACGACCAGTCGCGCGCGAAATCCCAGATCAGCCCGCCGTACGGCGTGAACTGGTGGCCGGTGTTGTAGTGCGCGCCGAGGCTGTCCTGGTTCCACCAGCTCATCCGGCCGCCGAGCACGAGCGTCAGCGGCTCCGCGAGCTTGATGCGGCCCAGCCCGTAGACGCCCTTCTGCAAAACGTCGTTCTGCTGCGACTGCTGGTACGGCCCGATGCCGGGCTCGGGCACGCTGCTCGGGTTCCAGCGATACACGTTCACCGGCGTGCCGGCCACGTCGCCGAGCAGCGGCGCGGTCATCTGCCCGCTGCTGCTGTTCGCGTAGGTGACGCCGAACAGCAGGTCGTGCGTGAGCCCGAACGCATGCACGGGGCCCTGCACGTTCGCATCGACGCTGCGGCTGTAGCTGCTGAACTGGTACGCGGCGCCGGTCAGCCGGCCGCCGGCGCCCGTCGCCGGATCGATCGCGCCGAACGAACCTGCGTACTTCAGGTCCGAGCGCACGCTCTGGTATTCGCCGCTGACCTTCGCCTTCCAGCCGGCGCCGAGCTTCTGCTCGACCGACGCGAACGCGCGCGTCGTGTCCCAGTTGAAGCGGCCCCACGCGGTGTCGAGGAACGTCGAGCGCGACAGGCCGAGGCTCGACCCGTCGCGCGCCATCGGCACGCCGGACATGTCGGGCACCGATGTCGTGGTCTGGTACTGCGCGCCGAACGTGAGCAGCGTGTCGCGCGTCACGTCGACTTCCGTGACGCTGTAGATCGAACGCGTGTCCTGCTTCGCATGGTCGTAGAAGAAGTGGCGATCCTCGTACGCGGCGACGAGCCGGCTGCGCACGGTGCCGGCCGCATTGAGCGGGCCGCCGATGTCGGCTTCCGCGCGATAGCGGTCCCAGCTGCCGACGCTGGCGGTCGCATGTGCGGAGAACTGGTATTGCGGGCGCTTGCGCACGAGGTTGACGGTCGCGGCCGGATTGCCCGAGCCGTGCAGCAGCCCGTTCGCGCCGCGCAGGATTTCGACGCGTTCGTACACCGAGATGTCCTGCGGCGCGCTCGCCATGTCGCCGATCACGACCGGCACGCCGTCGAATTCGAACGAATCGACCTTGAAGCCGCGCACGAAGTACGCGGTGGTGAGCAGCACGTAAGGCTGGACGGTCACGCCGGCCGACTGCTGCATCACCTCGTCGAGCGAGAACAGGTTCTGCTGGTCGATCCGCTCGCGCGTCGTCACGCTGACCGACTGCGGAATCTCGCGCAACGCGAGCGGCATCTTGCCGACCGTCGCCACCGACGGATCGTCGGCCACGCCGCGCGACGCATTCACCGCAATCGCCTTCAACTCGCCCCCGGCAGGCTGCGCGGCGGCTGTTTCGTCCTGGCGGACTTCCGCGCCGGCCGCCGGCGCCGCATCGGCGAACGCCGCCGCCGGATGCGCGGCGATCAGCAGGCCGAGGTACAGCGACGGACGCCAGCGCCCGAAACGGGCGACGCGTGCGCCCTGCATCATCGATCTCTCAGGTTCCCGTACCTCGTACCGCATTCACGCCCCCGTATTTGATAATCATTCTCATTATCAATTGGAACCGGCAGGCGATTTTTCGATCGAGGGGCTTTTCCTATCGATTCCGGGCACGGCGGCCCGCATTGTTCACGTCACTGTTCGGACTCGGCCGGGCGCGTTTCGACGTCCGCGCCGGCGGGTGGCGCTCCGTCGGGCGGCCGTCCGGTGCGGGCGAACGTCGCGTACCACACATCGGTCGCGATCAGTTGCGCATGCGTGCCGGTCGCCCGCACGCGGCCCGCGTCGAGCACGACGATCGTGTCGGCGGCCGCCGCGAGCGCCGGCTGGTGCGTGACGACGATGCGCGTGCGTTGCCCGCGCAGCGCGACGAGAC
>NZ_JACFYV010000030.1:0-45508 GCF_016759955.1 Burkholderia sp. KCJ3K979 | reverse complement strand
GGCTGGTACGGGCCGCCCCAGTATCCGCCGCCGCCCCAGCGGCCCCAGAAGCCGATCGTCACGGGCGGCCCGTACCAGCCGGAGTAGTACGCCGGGTAGTAATACGGGTACGGCGGCGGCACGTAGGCCGGGGCGACATACACCGGCACCGCCGGGCCGGCGTCGACCTGCGCCTGGGGTACGGTCGACGGCGCCGGACCGGACGCGGTCGGTGCGGCTGGAATCTCGCGCTGCGTCACCGTGGCGGGCACCGGCGCGTAATAAGGTGCATAACCGTACGGGCTCGTGTAGTAGCAGCCGCCAAGCATCAGTGCGGCCAGCCCGACGACGGCGGGCCTCGCGGCGGAAATCGGGTTCATCTCGTACTCCGGCAGAATCCGCGCGTCGCCGCCGGGCGCGCGCCTGACTCTAGCTTACGTCCCCTGCAGATTTCCGCGCGTATGATCGGTTACTTTTTGTTTCCTGCCCCGCACGGCGGGGCAGGAACGCCGCGTGCTGGCCCGTCCGCGGCGCCGGCGTTGAAGTTGGCGCAAATGCCCTCAACTTGAACGATGTCGGGCTGACCGGCGCGGACGGGCGTCCGCGACCCACCGGCAACCGCAAACCGGCGAGCTTCGGCCCGCCCAGACAGGAACGCGGCTCGCGCCGCCATCGACATGACTACGCCACGCCCCACTCCCCGGGCGGACACACCGCTCGATCCGATCATCCAGCTGCTGGCGCTCGCCGGCGAGCAGGGTTATCTGACGCACGCCGACCTCGTCGACGCGCTGCCGCCCGAAAGCGACAGCCCCGACGCGCTCGACGTCGTGCGCGCCGCGCTGGCCGACATCGGCATCGCGGTACTCGACGAGCCGGCCGTGCCTGCACCGTTTGCCGGCGCGGCGCCGGTCGAGGTCGATCGCGACGCGCTCGACGAAGGCCGGGCCATGCTCGGCGACCTCGCGCGCGGTACCAGCGCGTCGACCGATCCGCTCGCGCTCTACATGCGGCGCATGCATGCGGTGCCGCTACTCACGCGCGAAGGCGAAATCGTGCTCGCCCGCGAGATCGAGACGGGCCGTCATCAGGTGCTGCATGCGATCGCCGGCTATCCGCCCGCGGTCGACGCACTGCTCGAGCGTCATCGCGCGACGGGCGCAACCGACGCAACAGGCACAACCGGATCGCCCGATGAAGAGGATGGCGAAACGCCCGCGCCCGCCCGCTACGATGCGCTGCAGGCAGCGGTGTCGGCGCTGCGCGATGCATTGCATGCGCATGGCAGCCGTTCGGCCGACTACCGCGACGCGCGCAACCACGTGGCCGCCCTGCTCGGTTCGCTCGCCTGGGTCGCACCGGCCGTCGACGACGCAAGCCGTACCGTGCGCGCGCTCGCGGCCGCCTCCGATGATCCGTCGGCGGCTGACGCCGCATGCTTCGACGCGGTCGCGCGGCGCGCACTCGCAGCCGCGTTGAGCGACGGCCAGCAAAAAGTGCGCGACGCGACGCGTGCGATGCTAGAGGCGAACCTGCGGCTCGTGCTGTCGATCGCGCGCAAGTACGTGAACCGCGGCGTCGATCTGTCCGACCTCGTGCAGGACGGCTGTCTCGGCCTGATGCGCGCGATCGAGAAATTCGAATACCGGCGCGGGTTCAAGTTCTCGACCTATGCGACCTGGTGGATTCGCCAGGCGATCGCACGCGCGGTCGCGGATCGCTCGCGTACGATCCGCGTGCCGGTGCACGTCGGCGATCAGTACCAGCGCGTGCAGCGGCATGCACTGCGCTTTCGCCAGCGCACGGGCCGCCGCGCCACGCCGGCCGAGCTCGCGGCTGAAACCGGCCTCGCCGAAGACAAGCTGCGCGCGGTGCTCGCGCTGCCCGCCGAGCCGGTCTCGCTCGATACGCCGCTGCCGGACGCGGACACCGGCCTCGTGGAACTGATCGAGGACCAGGCATCGGCCAGCCCGTTCGAGCAACTGGCCGACACGCGCATGCGCGACTGCGTGCGCTCGCTGCTGCGGTCGGTCACGCCGACCGAGGCCGACGTGCTGCGCCGGCGGTTCGGCCTCGGCGGCGCCGAGCCCGACACCTACGACGCGATCGCGCAGGATGCGGGGATGTCGCGCGAGCGCGTGCGGCAGATCGAGAAACGGGCGCTCGCCGCGCTGCGTACGGCCGCCGAGGCCGAGAACGCGCAGTCGTTTCTCGACGCGTAAGCGCATCGCGCAACGCGCACGGTCGTGCCTTCCGGCACGACCGTGCGCCGCGCGCCTGTGTTACGTTTGCCATTGACGCGCATCAAGTTTTCTTCATCGCGCGTCGCGACAATGGTTGACAGCCGACCGGCGCACCGCTCGCCGCGTCCATTCCGTTTGTGCTTTCCGGGTCCCTTGCCATGCAGTCGACCGTCAGCCAGACGTACGAGGAAAACCGGCCTGTCGCGGCCTGCCTGCGCGAGGCCGCGCAGTGGCTCGTCGACCAGGGCGCGAACCCGTACCGGGTGGCCGCATACCGCGCCGCGGCCGATACGGTCGACGCGCTCGACCGCGACATCCGCGGCGTGTTCGACACCGGCGGCGTCGAGGCGCTCGGCGCGCTGCCCGACATCGGCGCGGGCGTCGCGCAGGCGATCGCCGAGCTGCTGGTGACGGGCCGCTGGCGCCAGCTCGACCGCTTGCGCGGTGACGCGGAACGCGCGTCGGCATTCGAAGCGGTGCCGGGCATCGGCCACGCGCTCGCACTGCGCATTCATGACGCGCTGCACATCGACACGCTGGAGGAGCTCGAACGCGCGGCGCGCAACGGCCAGCTCGAAATGATCGCGGGCGTCGGCCCGCGGCGCGCGGCCGGCATCCGCGCCGCGCTCGACGATGTACTGAGCCGCCGCCGGCGCTGGCAAGGCCACATGCAAAGCGCCGGCCCCGGCACGGAACCGCCCGTCGAGCTGCTGCTCTACATCGATCGCCAGTACCGCAACAAGGCGGCCGCGGGCGTGCTGCCGACACTCGCGCACCGGCGCCTGAACGCGGACGGCTACGTGCCGCCGCCGGTGATGCACATGACCAAGGGCGGCTGGCATTTCACGGCGCTGAGCCAGCATGCGGCCATGCGCACGCCGGAAGCCGGCCGGCCGACCGACTGGGTCTCGCTCTACTTCTACGACGCCGTGCAGTGCGAGCACCAGCGCACCGTCTTCACCGAAACGTACGGCGCGCTCGTCGGCAAGCGGATCGTGCGCGGGCGCGAGATGGAATGCCGCGTGTATTACGCGGGGTGAGTCCGGCGTAGGCGGCTTCGTTGACGTCGAAAGCCCCACTGACGGCATCGCCTTTTCTCGACCCGGCACGTCAAGCCGACTACATCGCCACGTCGCCGCCTTCCTGTCGACCCGCTACCGCGCCGCCCGCTTCGCGCCGGCTCGCCGCCTACGCCCCTTCCCCCTTCGCACGGCGCGCCGGATGACGATGCGCGGCAATACGCAGCAGCTTCTGGAACGACGGGCACTCGAGATGGTTCGCCGCCGGGCACACGGCCGCATGCCGCAGCGCATCGCGCACGGCGCCGAGACGGCGGATCGTGCGGTCGAGCTCGTCCGCCTTGCCGTCGAGCTTCGCGCGATCGATCGCGGGCCGGCCCTCCGCGCCGACCATCGCGAGGATGTCGTCGAGCGAGAAACCGGCCTCGCGGCCGAGCGCGATCAACGCCAGGCGCTCCAGCACCGCCTCGTCGTATTGCCGCCGCAGCCCATGCCGGCCGATCGGAACGATCAGCCCTTTTTCCTCGTAGTAGCGCAGCGTCGAGGCGGGCAGCCCCGTGCGCCGCGCCACGTCCGCAATGTCCAGTCGGCTCATGCTTGACCTCAAGTGAACTTGAAGTTGCAAGATAGTCGCTCGACTCCATGAAGACAAGCCCGGACCGCCATGAAACCGTTGAACCCGCGTCGTATTCCGCCATGCCGCATCGCCATCACCGCGCGCAGCGGAGGGGTGCGATGAGCCCGTCCGACATCCTGCTCAAACTGCTGTTTATCGGCGCGGGCGCCACGCTGTTGATGGACCTATGGACGCTGTTCCGGCGGCATGCGTTCGGGATTCCGTCGCTCGACTACGCGCTGGTCGGCCGCTGGCTCGGCCACATGATGCACGGCCGGTTCCGGTATGCGTCGATCGTCGCCGCCGCACCCGTGCCCGGCGAACGCGCGCTCGGCTGGGTCGCGCATTACGCGATCGGCATCGCGTTCGCGGCACTACCCGTGCTGATTGCCGGCCCGGCATGGATCGATGCGCCGACGCCGCTTCCCGCAGTCGTCGCCGGGCTCGCGAGCG
Organism: Burkholderia sp. KCJ3K979; assembly: GCF_016759955.1. NCBI lineage: Bacteria > Pseudomonadati > Pseudomonadota > Betaproteobacteria > Burkholderiales > Burkholderiaceae > Burkholderia > Burkholderia sp. KCJ3K979. The sequence goes on along the minus strand of NZ_JACFYV010000030.1, from coordinate 41,198 downwards.
TGGTCGCGCCGTTCTTCGTGATGCAGCCGGCGTTCGGCTTCGGCATCGCGGCGTCGCGCACGCCGCAGCCGGGTGTCGCGCGCCGGCGCAGCCTCGTCACGCATCTGTCGTACGGGGTGGGGCTCTATCTTGCGGCGTACATGCTGGCGGCGCTGTCCCGTTAAGCAGCGCGCCGGCATCTCCTCGGCCGCCTTCTTGCGGCGCGCCTTCATCGTGCTCGTACGGGGGCCGGGATTCACGACGCCTTCCCGTTGCCCGGTGCACCCGGCCGGACGCCCGCGTCACTCGCCGCCACAGTCGATCAGGTTGCGGCGCACTCGCCCGAGCAGCCGCACCAGCGTATCGCGCTCGTCGGGCGTGAAGCCGCGCAGCCCGTCGTCGGCGACGGTATCGCCCACCTCCAGCATCTGCGGAAAGATCTCGCGCGACTTGTCGGTCAGCCGGATTACGAACGCGCGGCGATCGTCGTCGTTCGCGATGCGTCCAATCCAGCCATAGCTTTCCATCCGGTCGAGCAGCCGCGTGAGCGAGATCGGCGTGATCTCGAGCCATTCGGCGAGCCGCGCCTGGTTCATCTCGCCCTTCCACGTCAGGTACGCGAGCACGCGGCTTTGCGCCCGCGTCAGCCCGATGCGCTTCGCGCGCCGGTCGAACAGGCGTCCATTGAGGCGGGCCACGTCGGCGATCAGGTAACCGATCCGGTTCTCGTAGGTCTTGTCCATGCGGCGATTATAGGGTCAAGCCGGAACCGGCCCGTGGCTCGCGACCCGGCGATAAGCGGCTATATAATAAGCATGCTTATAATTCACGCCATACCGGATCGCCGACCACGGCGGCCGCCCCACGGAGACACCGCTTGAACCCCGCCGCCGACGCCGCCGATACTCCCGCCTCGCCCGCCCTGAACCGGCCGATGCTGACCCTGTCGATCATGCTCGCGACGCTGATCCAGACCCTCGACAGCACGATCGCGAACGTCGCGCTGCCGCACATGCAGGGCACGCTGTCCGCGTCGCAGGACGAAATCACGTGGGTGCTGACCTCCTACATCGTCGCCGCGGCGATCGCGACGCCGCTCACCGGCTGGCTGTCCGACCGGCTCAGCGTGAAGCGGCTGCTGATCGTGTCGATCGCGGGCTTCACGGTCGCGTCGGCGCTGTGCGGGCTGTCCGAGACGCTCGTGCAGATCGTCGGCGCGCGGCTGCTGCAGGGCGTGTTCGGCGCCGCGCTGGTGCCGCTGTCGCAATCGATCCTGCTCGACATCAATCCGCGCGAGAAACAGGGCCAGGCAATGGCGATCTGGGGAATGGGCGTGATGGTCGGCCCCATTCTCGGCCCGACGCTCGGCGGCTGGCTCACCGACAGCTACAACTGGCGCTGGGTGTTCTTCATCAACGTGCCGATCGGCGCGTTCGCGCTCGCCGGCGTGATGACCTTCCTGCCGGCACGCGCGCCGCGTCCGCACGTGAAATTCGACGCGTTCGGCTTCGCGACGCTCGCGCTCGCGATCGGCGCGTTCCAGGCGATGCTCGATCGCGGCGAGCAGCTCGACTGGTTCGGTTCGTACGAGATCCGCATCGAGGCGCTCGTCGCGGCCCTGAGCTTCGCGTTCTTCCTCGCACACACGGCGACCGTCGGCAAGGCATCGTTCTTCAAGTCGGAATTGCTGCGCGATCCGAATTTCGCGACGGGCACGCTGTTCATCTTCGTGGTCGGCGCGGTGCTGTATGCCACTCGCGCGCTGCTGCCGCCGATGCTGCAGAACCTGATGGGCTACCCGGTCGCGACGACGGGCCTCGTCACCGCGCCGAGCGGCGCCGGCACGATGATCGCGATGCTGTTCGTCGGGAGGCTGCTGAAATACGTGGATGCGCGGATGCTGCTGCTCGCCGGGCTGGCGATTTCCGCGCTCGCGCTGTGGCAGATGATGCAGTACACGATCGTGCTGTCCGAAGCGGACATCGTATGGCCCGGCGTGATCCAGGGCTTCGGCCTCGGGCTCGTGTTCGTGCCGCTGAGCGCGCTGTCGTTCTCGACGCTGCCGCCCGAGCTGCGCGCGGACGGCACGGCCACCTACAGCCTGATGCGCAACATCGGCAGCAGTATCGGCATCTCGATCGTGCAGACGCTGATGACGCGCAACACGCAGGTCGCGCATGCCGACCTCGCGACCCACATCACGCCGTTCGACCCGGCCGTGCAGGCGCTGGCCGGCAGCCGTGTCGACCTCGCGCTGCTCGACCGCACGATCAACCAGCAGGCCGCGATGATCGCGTACCTGAACGATTTCAAGCTGATGTTCGTCGCGACGCTGCTGATGATCCCGCTGTTGCTGCTGATCCGCCCGCCGCAGAAGACGGCGAGCGTCGACGTCGCGCATGCGGCGCTGGATTGACGGGCACGCATGCGCCCGTCCGAGGCCGCGTCAGGCCTTCATCGTCCCGGTGCGCACGTAGCGCTCGTGCCACGACAGCGCCTCGGCGAGCAGGTGCGGCGTGTGCTTGCCGAAGCTGTCGCGCGACGCCCGCTCGAAGTAGTCCTCGAGCATCGGGCGGTAGTCCGGGTGCGCGCAGGTCGCGATGATCTTGCGCGCGCGCTGCTTCGGCGACAGGCCGCGCAGGTCGGCCAGCCCCTGCTCGGTGACGACCACCGCGACATCGTGCTCGGTATGGTCGACGTGGCTCGCCATCGGCACGATCCGCGAGATCGCCCCGCCCTTCGCGGTGCTCGCCGACATGAAGCACGACAGGTAGCCGTTGCGCGCGAAGTCGCCCGAGCCGCCGATGCCGTTCTGGATCTTCGTGCCCATCACGTGGGTCGAGTTCACGTTGCCGTAGATGTCGGCTTCGATCATCCCGTTCATCGCGATGCAGCCGAGCCGGCGCACGAGCTCCGGATGGTTGCTGATCTCCTGCGGGCGCAGCACGATCTTCTCGCGGAACGTCGCGATTTCGTCGGCGAAACGCTGCACGGCGGCCGGGCTCAGCGACAGCGCGGTGGCCGACGCGAAGCTCAGCGTGCCGTCGTCGAGCAAGTCGAGCATGCCGTCCTGGATCACCTCGGTGTAGGCCGTCAGGTTCGAGAAGCCGGCCGAGCTGAGCTCCGCGAGCACCGCGTTCGTGATGTTGCCGACGCCCGACTGCAGCGGCAGCAGGTTTTCCGGCAGGCGGCCGCGCTTTACTTCGTGGCGCAGGAAGTCGATCAGTTGCAGCGCGATCTGCTTGGACGTCGCATCCGGCGCGCTGAACGCATTGCTGCGATCGGGCGCGTCGGTCTCGACGATCGCGACGATCTTGTCGGCCGGGCAGCGCAGGTACGGCTCGCCGATCCGGTCGTCGCTCTTCGTCAGCGGAATCGGCTTGCGGTGCGGCGGCAGCGCGGTGCCGTAATAGATGTCGTGCATCCCGTCGAGGCCGAGCGGCTGCCGCGCATTCACTTCGAGGATCACGTGCTTCGCGCGCTCTAGCCAGGTCTTGTTGTTGCCGATCGACGCGGACGGGATCAGCAGCCCGTCCTCGCGGATGCCCGCGACCTCGACGATCGCGACGTCGAGATCGCCGTACAGCCCGAACCACGCGTATTGCGCGACGTGGCTCAGGTGGACGTCCTGGTAATCGACTTCGCCGCCGTTGATCTTGTCGCGCAACGTCGGGTCGGACTGGTACGGCAGCCGCATCGAGATGCCGTTGGTGCGGGCGAGCGCGCCGTCGAGTTCCGGTGCGGTCGACGCGCCCGTCAGCACGTTGATCCGGAAGTCCTCGCCGCGCGCGTGCGCCGCGTCGATGTGGGCGGCCAGCGCGGTCGGCACGGCCTTCGGATAGCCCGACCCGGTGAAGCCGCTCATGGCGACGGTCATGCCGGGGCGGATCAGCGCGGCGGCTTCGTCGGCGGTGCGGACGAGCGAACGCAGGGCGGGAGCGAGGATGCGTGAAGAAGACATGGCTGGTTATCTGACGCTTGGGTCTGTCGTTGACGTCGCGGGGGGTGTCTCCTGAGCGACGCGAAGCCCTTGGGGCCGCGAGGGGCGGCCCGGCACCACGGGCACGGTCCGGAGTATCGCAGAGGCCATCGCTGCGAAATGTCCGCTGGATGCAAAAGATCCTTGCCGGATTTGCCGGGTATCGAACGACCGTTCTGTGACAGGCGATCCGCCCGCGCCGGGTGCACGCGAAAGGCACGTGAAAGCATCGGGCGAATCGCCGGTTCTCGATCGCCGACCGGCGCGCGTCAATCGACCGATTTGCATCGACATTGGCCGCCTTTGGCCCGGCAATCGCCGATACCAGTCCGGCGCGGCCGATTGTCGCCCGATGCGGCTTTTCCGGGCCTGACGGAGATCAAGGTCGCGTGCGCTGCGCGACACCAGCCGACCGGCGCGAAAACCCCGGTCGGATCGGCCTGCGAGGCCCGTCCGGCCTTGACAGCGGCGCGATGAGGACCACACTGGAAGACGGGTCCGGCGGCCCGGTTGGCCGCTCCGTTCGCACGTGCGTTTTTGAACCGGCCGATGCCTGCAAGACGCGGTAACACTCCCGTATGTCAGGACATTGATCGAATAAAAAGCACCAAATTACAATTCCGTATATATTTCGCCGATGGACCAAAGAAAAACCGCCACACGACCCGAGCCGCCCCCGCCACGCACCTGGGATGCGCGGCTCGCGCGCTCGCTTGTCCGACCGCTCGTCGATACGCCGGTCACCCCGAATCACCTCACTACCCTTCGTCTGCTGATCGGCCTCGCCGGCGCCTGGTGCCTCGCGCACGGCGGCTTCGGCTGGAGCAATGCCGGCGCGTTCCTGATCGTGCTGTCGAACTTCGTCGACCACACCGACGGCGAACTCGCACGCATCAGCGGCAAGTCCAGCAAGATCGGTCATTTTTACGACCTCGCGGCGGATGCGCTCGTGACGGTCGCGCTGTTCGTCAGCATGGGCGTCGGCATCGTCGCCCAGGGCGGCCAGATGGCCGCGTCGCCGGTGCTGCTCGGCGCGGTGGCCGGTGCGGCCGTCGCCCTGATTTTCTTCCTGCGCATGCGGATCGAGTCGATCGCCGGCAAGGCCGGCACCAAGCAGGCGTTCGCCGGCGGCTTCGAGACCGAAGACGTGCTGTACCTGCTGCCGATCGTGACGCTCGTGGACGGCGTCGGGCCGTTCCTGCTCGCGGCGTCGATCGGCGCCCCGCTGTTCGCCGCCTGGGTCGTGATCGACTGGTGGCGCATCGTGCGGCGCGGCAACCTTCCGCAGAACCCGGCCGCGCAGAACCCAACCGAAATCCAGGCTTCCAAATGACTCCTAGCACGCGCGACGATTCCGTGCTGAGCCCGGCACGCCCCGCGCCCGTGCGCGCGGCCGCGGCCGATCCCGATCGCACCGTGGCCGACTGCGTCGGCCAGCTCGACCTCGACCGCCTGCGCGGCGACTACACGCGCCAGGGCTCGTTCCTCTATCTCGACGCCTTCCTGCCGGCCGACGCGCACGCGAAGCTGGCGAACGCTGCCCGCGCGATGCAGGCCGGCCTGAACCGCAATTACCTGCCCGGCCACAAGCAGGGCGGCAGCGTCAGCCGCCATACGATCGACGAGCAGGCACCCTACATCGCCGAGCTGTATCGCTCGAAGGCACTCATCTCCTTCCTCGAGAAGATCACCGGCGACAAGCTGATGCTGTCGCCGGCCGACGATCCGCACGCGTACGCGCTGTATTACTACACGAAGCCCGGCGACCACATCGGCTGGCACTACGACACGTCGTACTACGACGGCCGGCGCTACACGCTGCTGATCGGCGTGATCGACGAATCGTCGTGCCGGCTCGACTACGAGCTGCATACGCGCAACCCGGACGTCGCCGACGAACCGGGCTCCGTGCAGATCGCCGACGGCGGCATCGTGCTGTTCGACGGCGACAAGCTGCGCCACCGCATCACGCCGCTCGGCCAGAACGAGATGCGCGTATCGCTCACGTTCGAATACGTGACGAACCCCGGCATGCGGCCGTGGAAGCGCTTCATCTCGAACATGAAGGACGCGATCGCGTATTTCGGTTTCCGCCAGGTGTTCAAGCAACTGGCGACGCGACGCACGAGCGGGTCATGACACGCGCGGGCCTCATCCTGCTGTCCCTCGGGACCGCACTCTTCATCGCACTGCTGGCCTGGCAGGGCGTCGGCGCGGTCGCGTCCACGTTCCTCGCGGCCGGCTGGGGCCTCGCGCTCGTCGCGGCGTTCCACGTCGTGCCGCTCGCGATCGACGCGGTCGCGATCTCCGTGATGTTCCGCCGCGGGCAGCCGGGCGCCGAACTCGGCAACGCGCTGCGCGCCCGCTGGGTCGGCGAATCGGTGAACAGCCTGCTGCCCGCCGGGCAGATCGGCGGCCCGGTGCTGATGGTACGCCACCTCGCGCAGCGCGGCACGCGGATGGCCGACGCGGCCGCCGCCGTGACCGTCAGCACGACGATGCAGGCGCTCTCGCAGATGGCATTCGCGCTGATCGGCATCGCCGCGTTCAGCCTGTACGCGACGCACGAATCGGTCGCGTATCTGCGCACGCCCGCGCTGATCGCCACCGGCGTGCTCGGCGCGCTCGCCGTCGCGTTCTACGCGGCGCAGCGGCGCGGGCTGTTCGGCCGCGGCCTGCGCCTCGCGTCGAAGCTGCTCGGCCCGCGCGACTGGTCGTCGCTGGCCACGCGCGCCGATGCGATCGACGACGCGGTCGGCGCGCTGTACCGCGATCGCGCGAAGGTCGCGAAGACCTTCGCGTTGAGTCTCGCCGGCTGGATCGTCGGCACCGCGGAAGTGTGGCTCGCGCTGCACTTCCTCGGGCATCCGGTGAGCTGGCTCGACGCGCTGCTGCTCGAAAGCGTCGGCCAGGCGATTCGCGGCGCGGCCTTCGCGATCCCGGGCTCGCTCGGTGCGCAGGAAGGCGGCTACCTGCTGCTCGCGCCGCTGGTCGGCTTGCCGCCCGACGCGGCGCTCGCGCTGTCGCTCGCGAAGCGCGCGCGCGAACTCGCGCTCGGCCTGCCCGGCCTGCTCTATCTGCATTTCAGTGAAAGAAACTGGCAGCGGCGCCGTGCGCCGCAGCCGCTCGCCGACTGATCGTTCAGATCGCCGGCTTTTTGGTTGGAGAACCCATGCGAGCCATCATTCTTGCGGCAGGCCTCGGCTTGCGCCTGCAACAACCGCCCGAGGCGCAGTTCCCGAAGTGCCTGCTGCGCTTCGACGACGTGTCGCTGCTCGAGCGCCATCTGCGCGTGCTCGACGCCGCGGGCGTCGATGAAATCGTGCTCGGGCTCGGCTTCCAGCACGAGAAGGTCGAGCAGGAACTGAAGCGCCTCGGCCGCACCGCCGAGATCGTGATCAACGACCGCTACGACCTCGGCAGCGTGCTGACCGTGCATACCGTCGCCGATGCGATGACGCGCGGCGGCGACGTGCTGCTGATGGACGCGGACGTGCTGTACGACGAGAACATCCTGCACGCGCTGGTGGCCGACGCCGACAAGTCGGTCGACCGCCTGCTGATCGACCGCGACTTCGAGGCCGGCGACGAACCCGTCAAGCTGTGCCTGAAGAACGGCGTGCCGGTCGAGCTGCGCAAGCAGCTCGCGGTCGACCTCGACTACGACACGATCGGCGAATCGGTCGGCTTCTTCCGCTTCACCGAAGGCACCGCGCGCCGCCTCGCGACCCTCGTCGCGGGCTACGTCGACAGCGGCCGCGCGAACATGCCGCACGAGGAAGCCGTGCGCGACCTGCTGCTCGAAGGCGGCCATTCGTTCGACGTCGCCGACGTCACCGGCTTGCCGTGGATCGAGATCGATTTCCCGAACGACGTCGCACGCGCGACGCAAGACATTCTTCCCCTGATTCAACGCACCACCGCCGGAGCCGCACGATGAACGCACGCGAACCCAACTTCACCGAATCACGCAGCGCGCGCCTGCGCCGCATGCTCGTCAGCAGCGATCTCGAATTCCTGATGGAAGCGCACAACGGCCTGTCCGCGCGGATCGTCCGCGAGGCCGGCTTCAAGGGCATCTGGGCCTCGGGCCTCGCGATCTCCGCGCAGTTCGGCGTGCGCGACAACAACGAAGCGAGCTGGACCCAGGTCGTCGACGTGCTCGAATTCATGGCCGACGCGAGCGACCTGCCGATCCTGCTCGACGGCGACACCGGCTACGGCAACTTCAACAACGTGCGCCGCCTCGTGAAGAAGCTCGAACAGCGCGGCATCGCGGGCGTGTGCATCGAGGACAAGCAGTTCCCGAAGACGAACAGCTTCATCGGCGGCGAGCGCCAGCCGCTCGCGGAAATCGACGAATTCTGCGGCAAGATCAAGGCCGGCAAGGATTCGCAGACCGATCCCGACTTCTCGATCGTCGCGCGCGTCGAGGCGCTGATCGCAGGCTGGGGGATGGACGAGGCGCTGCGCCGCGCGAACGCGTATGCGGAAGCGGGCGCCGACGCGATCCTGATTCACAGCAAGCTGTCGCGCCCCGACGAGATCCTGCAGTTCGCACGTGAATGGAGCGGCAAGGCACCGCTCGTGATCGTGCCGACCAAGTACTACAGCACGCCGACCGACGTGTTCCGCCAGGCCGGCATCAGCACCGTGATCTGGGCGAACCACCTGATCCGCGCGTCGGCATCCGCGATGCAGGCGACCGCGCGCGAGATCCACGAGAGCGAAACGCTGATCAACGTCGAGGACCGCGTGGCATCGGTCAACGAGATCTTCCGCCTGCAGGACGCCGACGAGTACTCGGCCGCCGAGCGGATCTACCTGTCGTCGTCGTCGCGCGCGTCGAATGCCGCGATCGTGCTCGCCGCGAGCCGCGGCAAGGGCCTCGAAGCCGTGACCGAAGACAAGCCGAAGGTCATGCTGCCGGTCGCCGGCAAGCCGCTGCTGCGCTGGCTCGTCGACGGCTTCAAGACGCACGGCGTGAACGACATCACCGTGGTCGGCGGCTATCGCGCCGACGCGATCGACACGTCGGGCATCAAGCTCGTCGTCAACGAACGCCACGCGGAAACGGGCGAGCTCGCGTCGCTCGCCTGCGCGGCCGAACGCCTGACCGGCGACACCGTGATCTCGTACGGCGACCTGCTGTTCCGCAGCTACATCGTGCGCGACCTCGCGGAGAGCGAGGCCGAGTTCAGCGTGGTGGTCGATTCGTCGCTCACCGAGACCAACCAGAGCGTGCGCGACTTCGCCCTCTGCTCGGCGGCCGACGATCGCGGCCTGTTCGGCCAGAAGACCTACCTGCAACGCGTGTCGAGCGACGTCGCCACGGGCACGCCGCACGGCCGCTGGATCGGCCTGCTGAACGTGCGCGGCGCGGGCGTCGATCGCCTGAAGGCGATGCTCGCGACGCTGCAGGCGCGTCCTGATTTCGACACGCTCGACATTCCGTCGCTGCTGAACGAACTGATCGCCGCCGGCGAGAAGATCGAGGTGCAGTACGTGCACGGCCACTGGCGCGGCGTCAACGATCTGGAAGACTTCCGCCGCGCGGGCGACTTCGCGCACGGCCAGACGCCGCTGTCGGAACCGGGCACCGGCAACGGGGGCGCGCAATGATCGAAGCGGCCCAGTTCGTCGAAGCCGCGCGCGAACGCGGCTTCGACTGGTACGCGGGCGTGCCCTGCTCGTACCTGACGCCGTTCATCAATTACGTGTTGCAGGACCCTACGCTGCACTATGTGTCGGCCGCGAACGAAGGCGACGCGGTCGCGCTGATCGCGGGCGCGACGCTCGGCGGCAAGCGCGGGATCGCGATGATGCAGAACTCGGGCCTCGGCAACGCGGTGAGCCCGCTCACGTCGCTCACGTGGACGTTCCGCCTGCCGCAACTGCTGATCGTCACGTGGCGCGGCCAGCCGGGCGTGGCCGACGAGCCGCAGCACGCACTGATGGGCCCGATCACGCCCGCGATGCTCGACACGATGGAGATCCCGTGGGAGACGTTCCCGACCGACCCCGAACAGGTCGGCCCGGCACTCGACCGCGCGATCGCGCACATGGACGAAACGGGCCGCCCGTACGCGCTCGTGATGCAGAAAGGCAGCGTCGCGCCGTATGAGCTGAAGGCGAACCCGGCCGCGAAGCCGCGTGCGCACGTCGCCGCGCAATCGGCGTCGCACGCCGCATCGACCGACGCGTGGCCGACCCGTCACGACGCGCTGCAGCGCGTGATCGCGCATACGCCGGTCGATTCGACCGTCGTGCTCGCGTCGACCGGTTTCTGCGGTCGCGAGCTCTACGCACTCGACGATCGCCCGAACCAGCTGTACATGGTCGGCTCGATGGGCTGCGTGACGCCGCTCGCGCTCGGCCTCGCGCTCGCGCGCCCCGACCTGCACGTGGTGGCCGTCGACGGCGACGGCGCCGCGCTGATGCGCATGGGCGTGTTCGCGACGCTCGGCACCTACGGCCCGGCCAATCTCACGCACGTGCTGCTCGACAACGGCGCGCACGAATCGACGGGCGGCCAGGCGACGGTGTCGCAGCACGTGTCGTTCGCGGGTGTCGCGGCCGCGTGCGGCTACGCGTCGGCGGTCGAAGGCGATACGCTCGACGTGCTCGATGCGACGCTCGCCGCAACGAGTGACGGTGCGCAATTCGTTCGCGTGGCGATCCGCACGGGCGTACCCGACGGCCTGCCCCGCCCGACCGTCACGCCGGTCGAGGTCAAGACCCGTCTGATGCGGCACATCGGCGCCGCGCAGACCGAAGCCCACGTTGAAGGAGCCCATTGATGCTGCTGCTGAACCCCGGCCCGGTCACGCTCTCCGAACGCGTGCGCCGCAGCCTGCTGCAACCCGATCTGTGCCATCGCGAAAGCGAATTCTTCGACCTGCAGGACGAAGCGCGCGCGCGCCTCGTCGCCGCGTACGAACTCGATCCGGCCGAATGGGCCGCCGTGCTGATGACGGGCTCGGGCACGGCTGCCGTCGAAAGCATGATCGCGGCGCTCGTGCCGCAGGACGGCAAGCTGCTCGTGATCGAGAACGGCGTGTACGGCGAGCGGATCACGCAGATCGCCACGCAGTACGGCATCGCGCATGACGTGTTGAAGCATGAATGGATGCAGGCGCCCGATCTCGCGCAGATCGGGGCGAAGCTCGATGCGGGTGGGTATTCGCACGTCGCGGTGATCCATCATGAAACGACGACGGGCCGGCTGAACGATCTCGGCGCGATTGCAGAAGTGTGCCGTGCGCGCGGCGTGAAGATGCTCGTGGACGGCGTCAGCAGCTTCGGCGCGGAAGCGATCGATTTTGCAGGCGGCGTCATCGATGCGGTTGCCGCGACCGCGAACAAGTGCCTGCACGGCGTGCCGGGCGCGGCGTTCGTGATCGTGCGCCGCAGCGCGCTCGCGAAGGCTGCGAGCCGCACTTATTATCTCGATCTCGGGCGGCTTGCGAAGCTGCAGGATCAGCGAAATACGCCGTTTACGCCGTCCGTGCATGCGTATTACGCGCTCGTCGAGGCGTTGCGTGAGTTTGATGAGGCCGGCGGTTGGCGTGCGCGGCATGCGCATTACAAGGCGCTTGCCGATCAGGCGCAGGCAGGGCTTGCCGCGCGCGGGATGCCGCTGGTGCTGCCGGAAGGCGCTTCATCGGTCGTGCTGCGTGCGTATCGGTTGCCGCAGGGTGTCACGTACGAGACGCTGCACGACGGGTTGAAGGCGCGTGGCTTCGTGATTTATGCCGGGCAAGGCGGGCTGTCGAAGGAGCTGTTCCGGATCTCGACGATGGGCGCGATTCAGGCGGCCGATGTCGAGCGGTTGCTGGAAGGGTTTACGGCGTTGACGCGGTAAGCGTTGTCTGTAACTTCGTCGACGAAAGGCCCGCAAGGGCCTTTTTCATTTGTGCCGGGGTTCCCGGCGGATGTGAGACAGCGCGTTCGGGTTCGGTCAAATGGGACATCGTGTGTAGAATTTGCCCGCGGTCGCACCTCCATCACGCATCCTCGAATTTTTAATTCACCGCACAACGTGTAGGGCAATGCAAATTCCCACAATGAACGACTGGAAGTCCATGATCAGGAATCGTGTCGCCTTCTCCCGAGCGGGAGTCATCGCGGCATCGCTGTTCGTCGTCTTTCCGAGTGGGCACGCTCACGCCGCGCAGAGCGACGCCGCGACCGAGGCCCTGATCGATCAAGCGGTCGCGCTGACCGAGCGTGGAGATCCTGCCAGCATGGAAAAGACCATGGCCGGTTATCTGATCGATGCGTCCAAGCGATTCAATGCAGATGTTCCGGCCAATACTTGGCAATCCGTCCGCGCCGACGTCGATGAAATCATCTCGAACAAAATCCGATCCGGATACGGCGAGCAGGCGCTTCTGGCAAGACGTTTCATCAAGAACGCAAGATTCTCGGACGATGAACTCCGGCATCTCATCGCAATGCTTCAGGATCCGGTCATGCAAAGGTGGACGATCGCGATGCGAGACAGCGATACGACGCACTATATGGCCACGCTATCTCAGCAAGTCAACAATCAGATGTGGTCGATCGTTTCCATCGTCCTTCGGCGGCATGGACTACAGACGAGCGATACACCTGTCGCAGCGAAGCAGAAGCAATGAGCGCATCACGCGATGTCCGTCCCTCGCCGAAAAGCGACGAGCGATCGTCGCGGCTCGGAAAGCGGGCTTCAGGCCGACGAGCGCCCTCCCTTGAAACCCGCGACACTGTTTCAATGATGCCCATGGCCGCACGCCTTCGCCTCGTCCCACTGCTCGCGCTGGCCGCCGCTCCTACTGTTCACGCCGCCGACAATCCTCCTTGCGACGACGAAACCGTCACGGCCGTCGCCCGCTGGGCCGGCATCGCGAGCGCACGCATCGCCACGCGCGACGCGGACCGGCTCGTCGTCGCGTCGGCGTGCAAGGCCATGCCGAACGCCCCTGACACAACGATCGCGGCCGTCGCGTTCGATTCGTTGCCGAAGAGCAAGAACCCGGACGAAAGCAAAAAGCTGCAGGTCGTCGCGCTCGTCGAAGGCGGCAAGGTCGTGGCGGCCGATCGGTCGGTGGTCGAAGAAGATTCGGCGACGGAGATCGGCGAGAACAGCTATCGCATCGACACGGCGCCCTACCGTCTGTCGCCCGACGTGCGCGCGTTCGGCGTTGTGTTTACGAGCAGCGCGCGCGGGCCGAGTTGCCCGGATGCCAGCACCAGTGAAGAGTTGACACTGTGGGTGCGTGAAGGCGGCCGTATCCGCCCGGTGTTCGGCACGAATCTGTACGGCTGGGTCAGCGTCGAAGGCGACGCCTGCGGCCCAGGTACAGGCGATGCGCGCAGCGAAGAGGCCCGCATGACGATCGCCGTCGAGAAAACGTCGAGCCACGGCTTCGCCGACCTGTCGATCACCGCGCACATCACGAAGACGCAGCGCAAGAACGGCGATTACTCGGATACGGGCAAGCGCACGGCGCGCACGATCGTCCACTACGACGGCAAGTCCTATGGAATCGACATGTTCCGGAACTTCTGGTATTCGCCGGCCGCGATGCAACGCTTCAAGTAATGCCGCGGGCGCGACGCCGCCCCGCCCTCCTACTCCACCACCTTCGGCCCGATCGCCTCGGTCGGCGCCGGCATCCGCAACGCGTCGTCCCGCACGCGTCGTCCCTCGCGCGCCGTATAGCGATCCTTCAGCCGCAGGAACGGTTTTTCGACGAGGAAATAGCTGGCGGTCGCGGCCATCAGCGCCCACACGATGCCGAGCGGAAACCCATGCGGCACGGGCAGGCCCGGGTTCGCAAAAGGCTGCTGCCACAGATAGAGACTGAACGAAATCGTGCCGACGAACACCACCGGCCCGGCGCGCAGCCAGCGCGCGCACCAGAACTCGCCGCGAAAATTCAGCACGACGATCACGATCGCGATCAGCGCGGCTTCGAGCGTCACGCCGTACGTCGCATTCCAGAAGCCGCCGAGCCGGTGTTCGGCGAGCGGCATGCCGAGCAGCACGACGAACACGAGCGTCGTCACGATGCGCGCCTCGCCGCGCCACGAACCGATCCACGCTTCGAGCCGTTCGCGGTTGAGCGACGCACAGCAGCCGATCAGGATCGGGTCGACGCCCGTGTGCAGCATCATCCCGAGCTGGCCGCGCAGCGTCGGCGCAACGAAATACGTGATGGCGCGCACCATCGGCACAATCAGGATCAGCGTGGCCAGCCAGCGCGTGCCGGCGCGCCGGATGCCGAACACGAACAGCAGCGGCCAGAACCAGTAGAACTGCTCCTCGAGCGCGAGCGACCAGAAATGGCCGAGGTACCACGCGCCGTCCGGATGCAGCGCGTTGTCGCCAGTCAGCCCGAACCATGCCGAGTAATTCCAGAGATGCAGCGCCGCATAGAGCCACTGCCGGCGATCGACGTCGAACCCGCCGGCGAACGCCATGATCGCGACGGCCGCGAGATACACGTAGCAAGCCGGCCAGATCCGCAGTGCGCGGCGCACGTAGAACGACGTCAACGCGATACCGCCCGTGCGCGCGAACTCGGCGCGCAGCACGTTGGTGATCAGGAAACCGCTCAGCACGAAGAAGATCAGCACGCCGAGCCGGCCGTCGGCGATCAGCCGCAACGGCGCATACCAGCCCGTATAGCCGCCGGGCAGCACATGCTCGGCATGACCGACGACGACCATCGCGACCGCGACGGCGCGCAACCCGGTCAACTGCGTGACGCGATGGTTCATCGGCTGGTTTCCGTTGGCACGGTGGAGAAACAGGGGTTGGCGGGCGGCCCGATCGACCTGCCGCCGGGATTTTGTATGAAAAATATCGGAATGAAATTGCTTCAAAAATCCGTGGCGCACATACCGCCAGCGACGGACGCCCCGCCACAACGTGCCGACGTCCGGCGCGGTGAATGGGCATAATGACAAGCCTTGTCCGGCGGCGGCCGGTCCGATGCCCACGCAACGAATTTTGCGGCGCAGCACGCTTCGCAGTACCTTGCCGCCCGCACACCGGCCCGCGCGTCGTCCGCCCCCTCTCGCCCCTCACCCGGAGCCTGCCTGTGTACCCACCGATCGAACCTTACGCCCACGGCCACCTCGACACCGGCGACGGCCACCGCATCTACTGGGAGCGCTGCGGCAACCCGGCCGGCAAGCCCGCCGTGTTCCTGCACGGCGGCCCCGGCGCCGGCTGCGGCCCCGACCATCGCCGCCTGTTCGATCCCGAGCGCTACGACATCCTGCTGTTCGACCAGCGCGGCTGCGGGCGCTCGATGCCGCACGCGAGCCTCGAGAACAACACGACATGGGATCTGGTCGCCGATATCGAACGCCTGCGCGAGATGGTCGGCGCCGAGCAATGGCTGGTGTTCGGCGGCTCGTGGGGCAGCGCGCTGGCGATCGCGTACGCCGAGACGCACCCCGAACGCGTGAGCGCGCTGATCGTGCGCGGCATCTTCACGATGCGTCGCGCGGAATTGCTGTGGTACTACCAGGAAGGCGCGTCGTGGCTGTTCCCCGATCACTGGGAGGACTTCCTTGCACCGATTCCGGAAGCCGAGCGCGGCGACCTGATGGCCGCCTACCATCGTCGGCTGACCGGCGACGACGAAGCCGCGAAGCTCGAAGCCGCGCGCGCGTGGAGCATCTGGGAAGGCCGCACGATCACGCTGCTGCCCGACCCCGCGCTCGCCGCGCACTTCGCGGACGGCCATTACGCACTCGCGTTCGCGCGGATCGAAAACCACTACTTCGTGAACAAGGGCTTCGTCGAGGAAGGCCAGTTGCTGCGCGACGCGCATCGGCTCGCCGGCATTCCGGGCGTGATCGTGCAGGGCCGCTACGACATCGCGACACCCGCACGCACGGCGTGGGAGCTATCGAAGGCGTGGCCGGAGGCGACGTTCGAAATCGTGCCCGGCGCCGGACACGCGTACAACGAACCGGGAATTCTCGAAGCGCTGGTCGCGGCGACGGACCGGTTCGCCGCCTGAGCAACGGAACAACGCGAAACGACGCGGCATGTGCAGCCGTGCCTGCCGGCACGCTCACGCGCCGCGCGATCACAAAGCGGCTTCGACGATCGTCCGGCCGCTGATTGCCTGCTCGACGAGCTGTTCGTCGCCGACCTTGCGGATCGCGTCGTCGAGCAGCCCTTCCGGTTCCTCGGTCGCGACCTTCAGCAAGCCTGACAGCCCGCGCGCGTCGAGCACCACGAGCGTCTCCATCGAATCCGCGCGGCTCACGAGCACGCGGCGGAATGCCGGGCCCGCGCCGAAGCTCGCACAAAGCGCGATCGTCTCGTTGCCGAGCGTGTAGTCGAAGTGCTTGATCATGGTCTGCCGCCGTTGCATGGAAATGGCGACGCGCGACGGCGCGGCGCCGTGACGTCGACGCACCCGCGCGTGCCGCCGGCGCGTCGGACCGGAGTCCGAATCGTTCGCCGGCATCACCATGCTAGGCGTGCAGAATTAACGAAGACTTAAAGCGTGTAAGCGCGACCCGCGGCACCCTCAAGCCGCATCGAGCGGCTCGACCGTCACGCCGACCTTCAGCTCCTGATCCGCGCCGCCGCCGCGGATCACGCCGCGCAGCGGCGTCACGTCCGCGTAGTCGCGCCCGATCGACAGCATCACGTAGTCGTCGCCCGGCGCACGATCGTTGGTCGGATCGAGTTGCAGCCAGCCGCCATCCTCGGGCCACGCCGGGTCGTACACCTCGACCCACGCATGCGACGCATCGGCGCCGATCAGCCGCGGCTGGCCGGGCGGCGGCTGCGTCAGCAGGTAGCCGCTGACGTAGCGCGCGGCCAGCCCGAGCGAGCGCAGCGCGCCGATCATCACGTGCGCGAAATCCTGGCAGACGCCCTTGCGCAGCCGCAGTGCGTCGAGCGCCGACGTCGTGATGTCGGTGCTGTTCGGCGTGTACGCGAAATCGGCATGCACGCGCCGCATCAAATCCCACGCCGCCTGCACCAGCGGCCGTTGCGGCGTGAAGCTCGCGGCCGCGTACGCAGCGAGTTCGGGGTCGCACGCCACGTGCGGCGATGCGAACAAGAATTCGCTCGCCGGGTCGTAAGGCTGCCCCGCGCGGAACCGCAAGCGGTCGCGCACGGCCTCCCACGCGGTGGCCTGCGCGGCGTCCGGGTTCGCGATCGCGGGCGGCGGCTCGCCGCGGGCACCGAGCGACCACGCGGGCGGCGTCACGCGCACGGTGCTGCGGCTGCGTACCAGCAGCGTGTCGTGCGGCAGGTTCAGCGCGAACGACGCACGTGCATTGCCGAACGCGTCGAGTTCGGTGCAGACCGATTCCGGTGCGGGCTCGATGTCGAGCGAGAACGACAGCACCTGCTGGCGCGGCGTCGCGAGCGGTTGCAGGCGTGCCTGGTGCTGCGCCGATTCGACGCGTGCCGCGTAACGGTATTCGGTGTCGTGCGTGACGCGCAGCAACCGGCCCGGTGCGACGGCGGCCGGTGCGTTCGTTGCGGCCTGGCCTTGGCTCTGGGCCTGGGCTGGAGCCGGAACGGGAGCCGAGGCCGGCGCCTGCCGTGCGCTTCCGGCACCGGCCGGCGTTTTCGGCGCGCCTTTCGTCGTCACCATAGCGTCCTGCCCGCCTCGCGCACGTGGCTGAAATAGCGCTCGCCGATCCGGTTCGACAGCTCCCAGACCGCCTTCACCGTCGTGTCGAGCGCGGCCAGCAGCTTGTCGTGCCGACCGCCTTCGGTGGTCTCGCACAGCTCGTGCAGCGACCACTCGGGGATGTCCGGCACCGTCTCGGCCAGTTCGGACAGCGCATAGCCTTCGCTGCGCTCCACTTTGGTCAGCCGGCCGCGCAGCGCCTGCACGACCCAGCCGAGCGAACGCGGGTTGTCGGTATCGAGAACGACGAGCGACAGTAGCGGCGCGACGTCGAAGCCGCGCTGGAAGCGCGAGCGGAACGTGATCGTGCTGTCGAACAGTTCCAGCACGAGTTCGAAGCCGTCCTGCCGATGCACGGCGCCTTCGTCGAACGCGAACTTCAGCACGCTGCACAGGAAGTCGAGCCGGTCGATCTGCCGGCCGATCGACAGCAGGCGCCAGCCGTCGTCGCGCGTCATGTTGTCGGTCTGCGCGCCGGTGATCGCGCCGAGCAGCAGGCCGAGACGTTCCAGCAGTTGCAGCGCCTCGTTGCCGATCTGCTCCTCCGCCTCCGGCTGCCCTGCGCTGTCCGCGAACAGTTGCGTCGCGTCGTCGATCAGCCGCCACTGATCGCTCGACAGCCGCTCGCGGATCGCGGCCGCCGCGCCGCGCATGCCGAACAGGCACGACGCGATCCCCGACGTGCGGTCGGCACCGCGCGTCAGCGACGTCGCCAGCTCATGCTGGAACGCGCGCGGCGCATCGACGGCGTTCGGCGCGTCGGCCGCGATCAGCCCGGTGTCGCGGCACAGCGTGTCGATCAGCTCCAGATGCGCAGGGCTGTCGACGTCGTCCTCGCCGCGCAGCCGTTCGAGCGCGGCACGCGCCAGGCGCATCAGGTTGGTCGCGCGCTCGGTGTAGCGGCCGAGCCAGAACAGGTTCTCGGCCGCGCGGCTCGCGATCGCGCGCGGCCGCTCGACGAGATCGTCGGGGCCGAGGTGCGTCTGCAGCAGCGTCGTCGAATCGACGATGCCCTCGGTCATCACCCACGTATCGACGGTACTGCCGCCATGCGGCATCGGCGCATTGAACAGCGTGTCGCGCGTGCCGACCCGCGACAGGCCGCCCGGCAACAGCCGCCAGCGCTGCGCGCCGTCGGCGAGCGCGAACACGCGCAGCAGCAGCGGCTTCGGCACGATCCGCGCGCTGTCGTTGCCGTCGGGCGCATCGGGCCGCGGCCAGGTCGGCGCCTGCGACAACGGCAGATCCGCCTGCACCGTGTAATGTTCGGGCCGCGCGAGAATCCGCGCGCGCCATTCCGCCAGTTGCGCCTGCGTGAGCCGCGCGCCGATCACCGGTTCGAATGCACCGCCTTCCTGCACGTCGGGCGGATAGGCGCCCTTGACGATGCTGCGCGCGAGCCGCGGCAGCGCGTCGTCGCACGCGGCTGCCTCGCCGCACCACCACGAATGCACGGCCGGCAGCGTCAGCGTTTCGCCGAGCAGGCCTTCCGCGAGACGCGGCATGAAGCCGAGCATCGCCGGCGATTCGAGGAAGCCCGAGCCCGGCGCATTCGCGAGCAGCACGTTACCCGCGCGCACGGCCTGCAACAGCCCCGGCACGCCGAGCATCGAATCGGGCCGCAGTTCGAGCGGATCGAGCCACGCGTCGTCGACGCGCCGCAGGATGCCGTGCACCGGTTCGAGCCCGCTCAGCGTCTTCAGGAATACGCGGTTGTCGCGCGCGGTCAGGTCGCCGCCTTCGACGAGCGTGAGGCCGAGATAGCGCGCGAGATACGCATGCTCGAAATAGGTCGCGCTGTGCGGCCCCGGCGTCAGCAGCACGATCCGCGAATTCTTCGCGGCGGGGCTCAGCGACTGCATGCTTTGCAGCAGCGCGCGGTACGCGGAGGCGAGACGCTGCACGCGCAGTCCGCGGAAGCCGCGCGGAAAGAGCCGCGACACGATCAGCCGGTTCTCGAGCAGGTAGCCGAGCCCGGCCGCGCCCTGCGTGTGTTGCGCGACGATCCGCCACTGGCCGTCCGGGCCGCGCGCGAGATCGAACGCGACGACGTGCAGCCACGTATCGCCCGGCACGTGTGCGCCGCGCATCGCACGCAGGTAGCCGGGGTGGCCAGTGACGAGCGCGGGCGGCAGCAGCCCGCGCTCCAGGATCGTCTGCGGCCCGTACAGGTCGGCCAGCGTCGCATTGAGCAGCCGCACGCGCTGCAGCACGCCGCGCTCGATCGCGACCCAGTCGTCGGGCGTGACGATCAGCGGCAGCAGGTCGAGCGACCACGGGCCGACCGCGCCGTCGCCGGCGCGCTGCTCGTGCAACTGGTAGAACAGGCCGTTCTCGCGCATGCGCCGGTGCAGCGCGTCGGCGCGGCGATCGAGGTCGGCCACGCCGTCGCTGCCGATCGACGTGAAGAAGCTGCGCCACGCGGGCGCAAGCGCGGGCGCGTTCAGGCCGGCCGCGCTGCCGCGCAGTTCGTCGTAGCGGCCGGCAGCGGCCGGCGCCGCGAGCGCGGCGGCCAGTTCGGCGGCGTCCGGCTGCGCGCCGGTATCGAAAAGCGTGGGCATCGCGTCGAAGGCGGCGGGATGGTCGAGGTCAATGGGCGGCACGATATCGTTCCGTCGTCAGGGTGCGGCCGCGCATGCACGCCGCCATTCGGGCGGCAAGCCGCGGTGCGGAGCCGCAATCTGCCCGCATCCTAGCATTCCGGCGGCGCCGCGACCGGCCGGTGGGCCCGGAGGTCGCGAACCGCGCATCGTCGTCCGCCCCGTCATCGATCGTTCACGGCCGCCGCAAGTCGAGCGTGAACGGGAATTCGCGGCTCGGTGAGGCAGCCGCGACGTCCATCCGGCCCGGCGTGTGCCCGATCTCGACGAAGCGCGCGAGCCGGCGGCTCTCGGCCTCGTACGCATTGACCGGGAACGTCGCGTAGTTGCGCCCGCCCGGATGCGCGACGTGATACCTGCAGCCGCCGAGCGAGCGCTGCAGCCACGTATCGACGATGTCGAACGTGAGCGGCGCGTGCACGCCGATGGTCGGATGCAGCGCCGACGGCGGCGACCACGCCTTGTAGCGCACGCCCGCGACGTATTCGCCGACGGTGCCGGTCGGTTGCAGCGGCAGCGCGCGGCCGTTGACGGTCACGACGTGCCGGTTGTCGTTCAGCCCCGTCACGCGCACTTCGAGCCGTTCGACCGACGAATCGACGTAGCGTACCGTGCCGCCGGCCGCGCCCTCCTCGCCCATCACGTGCCACGGTTCCAGCGCGCCGCGCAGCGACAGTTCCATCCCGTTCACCGCGATCTGCCCGAACAGCGGGAAACGGAATTCGAAGTGCGGCGCGAACCACGCCGGATCGAACGCGAAACCGGCGTCGCGCAGCTCGGCCAGCACGTCGTCGAAATCCATCTGAAGAAATTCCGGCAGCATGAACCGGTCGTGCAGCGCGGTGCCCCAGCGCGTGAGCGGCGTCGTGTACGGCGCGGCCCAGAAGCGCGCGACCAGCGCGCGCAGCAGCAGTTGCTGCACGATGCTCATCCGCGCATGCGGCGGCATCTCGAACGCGCGCAGTTCGAGCAGGCCGAGCCGGCCGGTGGACGAATCGGGCGAATACAGCTTGTCGATGCAGAACTCGCTGCGGTGCGTATTGCCCGTCACGTCGATCAGCAGGTTGCGCAGCACGCGGTCGACGAGCCACGGCGGCATGTCCTGCCCGAACAGCAGCTTGTTGCGCTGGATCTCCGCGAACGCGATGTCGAGCTCGTAGAGCTGGTCGTTGCGGGCCTCGTCGACACGCGGCGCCTGGCTCGTCGGCCCGATGAACAGCCCCGAGAACAGGTACGACAGCGACGGATGGTTGTGCCAGTACGCGATCAGGCTCGCGAGCAGATCGGGGCGGCGCAGGAACGGGCTGTCGGCCGGTGTCGCGCCGCCGAGCACGAAGTGGTTGCCGCCGCCCGTGCCCACGTGCCGTCCGTCGACCATGAACTTCTCGCTGCACAGCCGCGACTGCCACGCGGCGTCGTACAGGAATTCGGTATGGTCGACGAGTTCGTCGAAGCTCGCGGCCGGATGGATGTTCACCTCGATCACGCCGGGATCGGGCGTCACCTGCAGCAGCTTCAGCCGTGCGTCGCGCGGCGGCGGATAGCCTTCGAGCACGAGCTTCACGCCGAGCGCCTGCGCGGTCAGCTCGATCGCGCCGAGCAGTTCCAGATAATCCTCGAGCGCGGCAAGCGGCGGCATGAACAGGTACAGGATGCCGTTGCGCACTTCGACGCACAGCGCGGTGCGCGTGATCCACGCGGCCGATTCGAAGCGCTCGGGCCGGCGATGCGGGTCCACGAAGTCCGGTCGGCCGCGCGTGGCGGTGCCATCGTCGCGCCACTGCATCACCGTCTGCGCGGATGCTTCGCGATGCACGCCGGCCAGATAGCGCGGCGCGTCGGCCGGGCCCGCGTAGCGGGCGCGCATGGCGGCGGCGTCCGGCAACGCGTCGCGCGGCGCGAACGGATCGCGCTCGACGAGATACGGATGGTCGGCGCGGGCCGCCCACGGCAGCGAATCGAGCGGCAGCCGATAGCCCATCGGCGAATCGCCGGGCACGAGGTACATCCGCTCGTCGCGGAAGAACCACGGGCCCGTCTGCCAGCGCGGCCCGTCGAGGCCGGGCGTGTCGTCCGTGCGCTTGACCGGCAGCACGTAGCCGACCACGCTGTCGAGCTGCTGCTCGAACACCTTGCGCAGCCGCGCGCGTTCGAGCTCGTCGTCGAGGCGCGCGTCGAACGGATCGACGTTGACGGGCAGCCGGCGCTCGCGCCACAGGTAGTACCAGACGTCCTCGTAGCCGGGCTGGATGAATTCGCCGGTCAGGTTCAGCCGCGCGGCGAGCGCATCGATGAAGCGCTTCGCGTCGCCGGTCGTGTACGCGGACGGCTCGCGCTCGTCGGCGAACAGCGACGGATCGCGCCACACCGGCTGGCCGTCCGCGCGCCAGAAGATCGACAGCGCCCAACGCGGCAGTTGCTCGCCCGGGTACCACTTGCCCTGCCCGAAATGCAGGAAGCCGCCTTCGCCGTATTCGGCGCGCAGCCGCTGCACGAGTTCGGTCGCATAGCCGCGCTTGGTCGGGCCGAGCGCATCGGTGTTCCACTCGGCGCCGTCGCGATCGTCGATCGACACGAAGGTCGGCTCGCCGCCCTGCGTGAGCCGCACGTCGCCGGCGGCCAGCGCGCCGTCGACCTGCGTGCCGAGCGCCAGCACGGCGTCCCACTGCGATTCCGTATATGGCTTCGTCACGCGCGGCGATTCGTACACGCGCGTCACGCTCATCTCGTGCTCGAACGACACCTCGCACTCGTCGATCAGCCCCTCGACCGGCGCGGCGCTGGTCGGCTGCGGCGTGCACGCAAGCGGAATATGCCCTTCGCCGGCGAGCAGGCCGGACGTCGGGTCGAAGCCGATCCAGCCGGCGCCCGGCAGGTAGACCTCGCACCACGCGTGCAGGTCGGTGAAATCGACCGACGTGCCGCTCGGGCCGTCGAGCGATTTGACGTCGGGCGTGAGCTGGATCAGGTAACCCGACACGAAGCGCGCAGCGATGCCGAGATGGCGGCACAGCTGCACCAGCAGCCACGCGCTGTCGCGGCACGAGCCGGACGCGAGCTCGAGCGTCTGCGCGGGCGTCTGCACGCCGGGCTCCATCCGCACGAGATAGCCGATGTCGCGCTGGAGCTGCTGGTTCAACGCGACGAGGAAGTTCGTGGTGCCCGCCGGCGTGCGGTCCACGCCGTCGAGATACGCGCGAAACAGCGGCGCGGCGCTCGTCTGCGGGTCGCATGCGAGATACGGCGCGAGCTCGGTCTTCAGCGCGTCGTCATAGCTGAACGGGTATTGCTCCGCGCTCGCTTCGAGGAAGAAGTCGAACGGGTTGTACACCGACATCTCGGCGACGAGATCGATCGTGATCTCGAAGTGCTCGGTGCGCTCCGGAAACACGAGCCGCGCGAGATAGTTCGAGAAAGGGTCCTGCTGCCAGTTGATGAAGTGCTGCGCGGGCTCGACCGTCATCGAATACGCGAGGATCGGCGTCCGGCAATGCGGCGCGGGCCGCAGCCGCACGACCTGCGGGCCGAGGTTGACGAGCCGGTCGTAGCGATAGCGGGTGGTGTGATGCAGCGCGACGTGGATGGACATGGGAGCTCGAGTCGGGTTGGGCCGGCCGCGCACGCCGCGTCGCTGTCGACGCGGCGGCCCGGCATGGCGGATGCGGCGAAGGCGTGCCGCGGATCAGACGAGTTCCGGCGTCTGCACGACGCTGATCTCGACGCCGACGGCCGTCGCGCCGAGCCCCGTCACCGGCTGCGCGTCGCGATGGTCGAGGCCGACCGCGATGCGCACGTAGCGTTCGTCCGGGCAACGGTTCATGAACGGGTCGAAGCCGACCCAGCCAAGCCCTTCGACATAGGCCTCGGCCCATGCGTGGCCGGCCGGCTGCTGCGACAGCACCGTGGCTTGCGGCTGCGCGCCGAGCGCCGTCGGCGACTGCCCCTGGGATTGCGACTGCGACTGCCCTTGCGATTGCGACTGCGATTGCGATTGCGATTGCGCGGCATGCGACGCGCCGAGCACCTGCTGCATGCCGTCGCCGCTCTGCAGCGCGAGCGCTTCCTCCTCCTCGACGTCGCCCGCGTTCTGCTTCGCGTCGGCGATGCGCTGCATCGCGCTGTCGGCCAGCACGTAGCCCGAGATGTAGCGCGCGGGGATCTTCAGCACGCGGGCGGCCGCGATGAACGCGTGCGCATGGTCGCGGCTCGTGCCCTCGCCGCTTTGCAGCGCGGTTTCCGCATCGACGGCGGCGTCGGCCGCCACGTTCGGCGCGTACGCGATGCGGCCGTGCACTTCCGTCATCAGCCAGTGCAATGCGTCGAGGCCGTGCGGCTCGATCGGCAGCGCCTGAGCGAGCTCGCGCACGGTCTCGCCCGCCTTCGTGAGCGCGGTCTCGCGCTCGAAGATCCACGGCGGCGCATAGCCTTCGGGATTCCCGATGATGCCCGCGCGGTCCTGCGTTTCGACGACGCCGGCCGCCACGACGACGATCTCGGTCTTCGCGCCGCGATCATGACGCACGAGATCGATCCGGTTGCCGAGCCCGTCGGCGTAAGACAGCGTCGGCTCGACCCCGTCGATCGTGACCTGCCACGCGCGCACCGTCTGGCCGGGGCCCGACTGCGGGCGCAGGCGCAGCCGTTGCAGCGCATGGCTGGCTTGATCGTCGAACTGATAACGCGAAATGTGTCGAATGGCGAGTCGCATGGCAAGTCTCAGTCGAAGTTGTAAGCCTGGGCAATTTCGAGCCCGAGGCTGTTGTTGCGGCCGATGAAGTCGGTCAGGAACTCGTGCAGGCCGCTCTTGAAGATCCGCTCGACCGAGGTATCGGACAGCAGTTGCAGAATCTTCGTGGCCGTGTCGTGACACGGGTGTGTCACGCCGTAATCCTTCGCGAGCAGGTTCAGGCTCGACACGACGCGTCCGTAGCAATAGCGCAGCGAACGCGGCATGCGGCCGTTCAGGATCAGGTAGTCGGCGATGTTCAGCGGCTTGTACTGCACGTCGTACACCCAGCGATACGAACGGTGCGCGGCGACGCAGCGCAGGATCGTCTCCCACTGGTAGTTGTCGAGGATCGTGCCGACGTGCGACACCGACGGCAGCAGCAGGTGATACTTCACGTCGATGATCCGCGCGGTGTTGTCCGCGCGTTCGATGAAGGCGCCGATCTGCGCGAAATCGAAGATCTCGTTGCGCAGCATCGTGCTGTAGAAGCTGCCGAGGATCAGCGCGGTTTCGCGCTTCACTTCGTCGAGCACGGCCGGCAGCTCGCTTTCCGGCACCGGCTGCGCCAGCGCGCGCCGCAACGCGAGCCACGCGCCGTTCACGCTTTCCCACGCCTCGCGCGTGAGCGCCGTGCGCACCATCCGCGCGTTCGAGCGCGCGGCCTCGATGCACGACAGCACGCTCGACGGGTTGTCGCGGTCGCGCAGCAGGTAGTCGGTCACGGTGTCGGCCGCATACGCGTCGTATTTCTCCCGATAGCCGTCGTCGGCGCCCGAGCTGACGAGCACCGACGACCATTCGGCCGGCGCGTCGGCCGTGCGCGTGAGCGCCATCCGCAGCCCGGCATCCACGATCCGCGCGATGTTCTCCGCGCGCTCGATATAGCGGTACATCCAGTAGAGGCCGCTTGCAGTACGTCCCAGAAGCATCTCGTGTCCACTCCGTCTTCGTTCGGTTCGCGCGCCGGCTCCGGCGCGCGCGGTCGTGCCCGGCTCAGTCGGCCAGCACCCAGGTGTCCTTGGTGCCGCCGCCCTGGCTCGAGTTGACGACGAGCGATCCTTCCTGCAGCGCGACGCGCGTGAGCCCGCCCGGCGTGATGCGGATCCGGTCCGACACCAGCACGAACGGCCGCAGGTCGACGTGGCGCGGCGCGAGGCCGGCGTCGGTCAGGATCGGCGTCGTGGACAGCGCGAGCGTCGGTTGCGCGATGTAATTCGCGGGACGCGCGCGCAGCTTCGCGGAAAATGCCTCGAGTTCGGCCTTCGACGCGCACGGCCCGACCAGCATCCCGTAGCCGCCCGAGCCGTGCACTTCCTTCACGACCAGTTCGTCGAGATGCGCGAGCACGTACTTCAGGCTGTCGGCCTCGCCGCAGCGCCAGGTCGGCACGTTCTCCAGCAGCGCCTTGCGGCCCGTGTAGAACTCGACGATCTCCGGCATGTACGAGTAGATCGCCTTGTCGTCGGCGATGCCGGTGCCGGGCGCGTTCGCGATCGTGATGTTGCCCGCGCGGTACACGTCCATGATGCCGGCCACGCCGAGCACCGAATCCGGGCGGAACGTGAGCGGGTCGAGGAACGCGTCGTCGACGCGGCGGTACAGCACGTCGATCGGCTGGAAGCCTTCGGTCGTGCGCATCGCGACGCGCCCGTCGATCACCTGCAGGTCGCTGCCTTCGACGAGGTGCACGCCCATCTGGTCGGCGAGGAACGAATGCTCGTAGTACGCGGAATTGTGGATGCCGGGCGTGAGCACCGCGATGGTCGGGTTGTCGGCATTGCCGCCCGGCGGGCACACGGCCGCGAGCGACTGGCGCAGCATCTGCGGATAGGTTTCGACCGGGCGCACCTTCACCTGCTGGAACAGCTCGGGAAAGAGCTGCATCATCGTTTCGCGGTTTTCCAGCATGTACGACACGCCGGACGGCGTGCGCGCGTTGTCCTCCAGCACGTAGAACGCGTTCTCGCCGGTGCGCACGATGTCGACAC
Source organism: Burkholderia sp. KCJ3K979 (assembly GCF_016759955.1). Classification (NCBI taxonomy): domain Bacteria; kingdom Pseudomonadati; phylum Pseudomonadota; class Betaproteobacteria; order Burkholderiales; family Burkholderiaceae; genus Burkholderia; species Burkholderia sp. KCJ3K979. The sequence continues at coordinate 14,259 of NZ_JACFYV010000030.1, read as the reverse complement.
CGATGATGTGCGTGTAAACGTTGCCGGGCGGCCGGAAATCGATCATCTCGGGGATGAACGCGTCGTTGTGCGCGATCAGGTGCTTCGGCACGATGCCCGCGCGCACGATTTCCTGACGGTGGTAAATGTCGTCGAGGAACGCGTTCAGCGCCATCACGCGCTGCTCGATGCCGAGCGACAGGCGGCTCCATTCCGCCCCCGAGATGATGCGCGGGACGATGTCGAACGGAATCAGCCGCTCGGCGGCCTCCGCGTCGCCGTAGACGGCGAACGTGATGCCCGTCTTGCGGAACACGCCTTCCGCGTCGTGGGCCTTCTGGGCGAGGCTCGCAGGATTCTGCGTGTCGAGCCATTGCTTCAGGCGCGCGTAAGGCGCCCTTACCATGTCGCCGGATTGCAGCATTTCATCGAATGGCTTCATCGATCTTCTCTCCATCGATCGTTTTCCCCGGCATTGCGCATGCCGGACCGGCGTACTGAATGCTTTGCAAGGAACGTGCCTTGCTCGATCTGCTCGATATCCCCCTGTTTTTCGCGCCGCGTCAGGCATGCCTGCGCGGCATTACGCACCACAACGGTGCAACCTCGGACGCGCCGGGCGCTTGCGGTGCGCCGCGAGCGTGCACGATCGATGCTGCGCCGCGTCCGACGAACATAGTTCTCCCACGTGTCACGGATGTGCAATCTGCACTGCACCAAAAGCGGCGAGCCGACGCCCCCGAAACGACCATGAACGGGCGGGCCGGCACGCACACGGCGCAGCCGGCCCGGGGGAAGTGCCGTCCAGGCGGGCCCGGACAGTCCGACGCGATGAACTGTCCGGTTAACCGGTCCGGCCCCTCAACGCTATGCAGCCGTAATCCCGCCGACAACGCCCATGCATATTTCGACTGACACCGATCGAAAAAAAACATCGGCCCGACCGGCGCGATGCGCGGTACGCTAGAACGTTGGTGCAGCAGACGGCGCCGCCTTTCAGGCGCCCGACTATAAAAAGCGAAGATCGAAATGGAAGCAAAGTGGCTGGAAGATTTCCTGAGCCTTGCGGATACCAAGAGCTTTTCCCGGGCCGCGCGTCATCGGCACCTGACGCAGTCGGCGTTCAGCAGGCGAATCGCCGCGCTTGAAACCTGGATGGATGCGAAGCTGGTGGACCGGAGCATCAATCCGGTCGCGCTGACGCCGGCCGGCCAGATGTTCCGCGGGCTCGCCGCGGACATCCTGCGCAGCATGTATGCGGCGCGCAATCTCGTGAACGGCTACGACCAGTTCGCGGCGAGCGACCAGGTCGTGCGCTTCGCCGTCGCGCATACGCTGGTGTTCACGCTGTTTCCCGAATGGCTCAAGCAGCTCAATAGCGAGGTCGGCCACGTCACTGCCCGCGTCAATGCGGTGAACGTGCCGGAAGGCGTGCAGCAGCTGGTCGAAGGCGAATGCGACCTGCTGCTCGGCTATCACCATCCGCAGTTGCCGATCGTGCTCGACCCGAACCACTTCCCGTTCGTCAGCCTCGGCGTCGAGCGGATCCTGCCCGTGTCGTCGCCCGACGCGCGCGGCAAGCCGGTGTTCCAGCTGCCCGGCACGCCGGATGCCCCGCTGCCGCTGCTCGCGTATTCGTCGGGCGCCTTTCTCGGCAACATCGTCGAGATGCTGCTGCTGAATGCGACCGAGCCGTACGTGCTGCACCGGTGCTTCGAGACGCACATGTCCGAGGCGCTGAAAGGCATGGTCGTGGCCGGGCACGGCATCGGCTGGCTGCCGGAAAGCTGCGTCGCGAAGGAGCTCGCCGACGGCACGCTCGTGTGCGCGGGCACCGGCGACTGGATCACCGAACTCGAAATCCGCCTGTATCGATCGGCGCGCAAGCGCGGGCTCGCGGCCGAGCAACTGTGGGCCTACATCATGAACCGGCCGCGCGCGGCGATCGACGGTGCGATCGGTACTGAAGAAGCGGCCGCGCCGGCGATGCGCAGCGCACGACGAAGCGCGGGCGGCAGCCGCTGATGGCGTATTCGCGCCGTGGATATCCATGGCGCGAATACGCGTTCTCCCGATAGCAATCGATAATCCCGTCGGACTCCGTAAAATCCCTCAACAGCTCTTAATCGATTTTCAGAACACGCAAACGTTTGCGATTCATGTCGTATTTTTTACTGTTTTCCGTATTAAGTAAGAATAATCGGCCCGCTTTTCCAGACAGAAATACCTTGTTACACAAGTTTCGATTTACCTGTAACTGACGGAATCATCAAAAACGTCGCACCCTCATTTCATGATGTGCGATCTGTATCCGGATCTTCATCGATTCGCCTTGAATACAGGCGCAATAGTTTCTTTTATCAGTCGTTATCTTTCGGCACGAACGTCGATACCTCCGACGTAATCCAAAGCGTGCTCGATCATCGCTACCGAGTAGCAATTTTCATGTTCGGCAATATCGCCTTTATTCAGCAGTAAGCGCTCCTCATAAATGCGTCTTTATCCTATTTAAATAGGATCTTTTCTCTCGTCCCATTCGGGCCACACGCGGTTGTTGGTTCAAAAACCATCGTGTATCAATAGCGTGTCGCAAAAAGAACGTTGGCAAATTCGACTCGGGGTCGATGCGCGTCATCGATTCCGGACGGGAGATTGCAATGTCACCCTCGCTTCGACAGCAGGCTCGCCCTTTCCTGAGCGTCGTGCTTTCCACGCTCTGCATGAACGCCATGGCCCAGACACCGGCGGCTCCGCCGCCGGCGTCCGGTCCGGGGGCAAACCGGTACGTGATTTCGTATATCTGCGGCGACGCACGGATCGACGGTACCGCGCCGCTTCCCCCTGACGGACGCCCGTACAACCTGGGCGTGTCGTTCCTGTCCGGGAGCACCGGGCAGCCCCTGTCCAACGTGCAGGTGCGCCTGCGCCGGCATGGGCGCGTGCTCGTCGAATTCAACGCCCCGGGATCGCGCTGCCTGTTCAGCGTGCCGGATGCGAGCTATCGGGTCGAGGGGACCTATCAGGGAGCCACCCAGTTCGCGATCGTCGAGACGGGCACGCTCACCACGCAGTTGCGATGGTGAACGTCGCGTCGCGCCGCCCCGCTCCGATCGCGTCATTCGGAGAACGCATCGAATCAAGGAGTCTTGAATGCCCCGTGCAGAACGACCGGACGGCTCGCCCGCCCGTCAGCCGAAACCCTCGTGGGGTCCGGGAAAGAATGCGGCGCTCAGCGTCGCTGCATTTGCCGCGATCTTCGGTGCCTTCGCGTACGTCGAGCGAGACGCGAGGATCGGCCATGCGAGCGTGACGCACGATATCGCCGGCGTGATCGGAACCGCCGTTGGCAACTACCGCAAGCTCATCGTGGCGGCGACCGGCGGCGCGTCCGGCACCGAGGCGCCCGTCGCGCCCGCCGGCTCGACGTCGACGGTCGCGCAGGCCGGGCCGGTGACGCCTTCGGCGTCGGCCACGCCGGCCCTGTCGGCCGCGGCCGAACCGGCCGTGCCGGCCGTACCGCCGCAAGCGGCGACAGGTTCGGCCACGCAACACCCGCGCCCCGCACACGTGCCGCCGACCCGGCTCGCGGCCGCCCCGCACGCCGCGTCGACCGGCAGCCGCACGACGCGTCCGGGCGATGCGCACCGGACGTCACGTTCGCAGGCGCTGGCGCGCACGAGAAAACATCCCGACCCCGGGCCGAGACTGCAACCTCAGTCGTATATCGCCGGCACGGCGCACATGGAGGCCACCAGCGTCACGCACGACGAAGTGGAAGGTGCCCGCGCTCTGGCCAGGGCGCGCTGGTGCGCACGGATCGACGAATGGAGCTGTGTGGAGCAGAACGCGAGCCGTGCACTCGCCATCGATCCGACGAACAGCGAATCGCGCGCGTTGCTCGGACAAGCGGTCCGCAACCGCCTGTAAACCGACCGGATGCCGCCGGGCCTCGCCGCCCGGCGACGCGATAGCCGGCGAAGCACGCCGTCGGGCGTGCAACCGATGTGATCGTTTCAAAGTGAGGAGACATCGTGGCTAACAATCGTCAACAACAATGCACCACCGTCGTTCCGCCGAACCGGCGGGTCCTCCTGCATGCGCCGTTGCTGTGCCTGCTCGTCGCATCCGGCCCGTGCCTTGCCGCCGAAGGCGACGCGAAGCCGCGCGACGCGAGTGCAATCGCCGGCTCCCATGGTGCGCCGGATGCGCTGCCGCCCGACCTGCAGCCGACGGGCGCATCGACGCAGGCCGCCCAGGGTTCGGGCACGCAGCCCCCTCATGCGCCGACGCCGATCGCACGGGCCTCGGATGCGTCGATGCAGATCGCGCAGGCGAGCCCCGCGATGCCGACCACCGTCGTCGTGGACCCGGATGCAGCGCAACCGAGTGCTCCGGTGCCGGACGCAACCGCGTCGAATGCACCTGCGCCGGCCGCGCACGCGCCGAATGCGCCGATGCTGCTTGCGCAGGCATTCGACACGGTGCCGCCGGATGCGCCGGCACCACGCGTGCCAACGTCGGATGCACCTCAACAACTCGCCCAAACCGCGCCCCCCGCACCGCCGGCTACGCCGACGCTCGTCGCGCAGGCATCCGGCACGCCGATGCCGAACTCGCCCACGCCCGCGGCCCAGCCGCCTGGCGTCGAGCCGCCGTCGTCCCGGCAACCGGGTTCACAGTCACCGGGCGCGCAGCTCCCCGGCGAGGCGATCCAGCGATCGCAAGGACCCGACGTCGAGGCGCCGAATGCGCAGGCGCCGAATCTTCGCACCGCCGACGTCGCGACGGTGCGCAACGACGTGTTCGGCCTCGCGGCCAGCGGCGGCGCGGTCAAGGCGCTCGACGAAGCGAAGGCCCGGCCCGATGCATTCTCCGCCGTCGACATCGCGCAACTGGAAGAACTGTCGATTCGCCAGCAGGTACGCGGCGGACGCGACAAGTCGCGTTCGATGACGAGCTCGGACCGCTTCGACGGGCTCGACAACGCGCTGCGCGCCGCCGACGACCTCGACAAGCGGATACCGGCCACGCCGGAGTACACGCCGGTCCGCACGGCGCTCGCCGGTGACCGGGTGGTCGCCCTCGCCGCACGCGGCGACATGAAGGCGGCCGTCACGACGTTCGAGACGATTCCGTCCAACGCGGAGATCTCGATCGACGCGCTGGCGGCCGTCGGCGATGCGTACCTGTACCTGAGCGAGCCGGCCAAGGCGAACACCGTGTACGCGCGGGCGTTGCAGCAGGCCACCGCGTCGCCAACCGATCGCGCGACCCGCGGCTTCCAGTATGGCGCCCGCACGCAGCCGATCGAGCTGCGCGAAGGGCTGTTCTGGTCGTACGTCGACCAGGCGCGCGCGCCCGAAGCGAAGCAGGTGCTCGACGACATGGAGAAGTCGCTGCCGCCGGTCAAGCAGGTGACCAACGTCGGTCCGGGAGAAAGCGACTATCTGCGCTACTACCGGCTGCGCGCGCAGTACCTGATCTTCACGGGTCACGTCGACCAGGGCATCGCCGCCCTCGAACAGCTCGAGAAAGAGGTGCCGTTCAACGCCGAGGTCCGTGCCGCGCACGCCGACGCCGTGTCGGGCCAGTCGCATCCGCGCCAGGCGATCTCGATGTATCGCGCATCGCTGACCGATCACCCGGACAGCGTCGAGATGCTCGCGGGCCTCGGCCGCGCATCGCTCACGGCAGACGACTACGCGACCGCGAAGACCGTCGACCAGACCCTGGGCAACACGTTCCCGGACAGCGGCTCCGTGCGCAGCTTCAAGCGCGACTACAACGCCTACCGCAGCCCGGTGTTCACGACCGACCTGAGCTTCGAGCACGGTAACAGCGCACTGGCCGACAACAGCTTCACGTCGGACAGCTACATCTATTCGCAACCGTTCGGCGACAACTGGCGGGTCTTCTCGCATACGTTCTTCGGCCATGCGCAAACCGACGGCGGCAGCGTCAGCCGCACGCGCACCGGCATCGGCGGCGACTATCGGCACGGGCCGCTCACCGTGCTGGGCGAGGTCACGCGTTCGATGGGCGGGGACGGCCGGACCGGCGGTCGCGGGACGATCGCGTACGCGCTGAACGACTACTGGACGGTCGGCGCCGGGCTGGACACCAACGACAACTCGCTGCCGTGGAAGGCGTATGCCGCGCACATCTGGGGCCGCTCCGCGAACGTCGAAGTCGTGTATCGCCAGAACGACCGGCGCGAAGTCAAGCTGAGCTACGGCGTGAGCCGCTACAGCGATTCGAACCTGCACCAGGAGATCGCGGCGACCGCCACGCAGCGCGTGTACACGTCCGCGAACCAGCTCGTCAACGTCTCGCTGAATCTCGGCACCGACAGCAACACGCGCCAGGACGCGCCCTACTTCAGCCCCGGTCGCGACTACGCGGCCGCGGCGACCGTGATGCATCAGCTGACGCTGTGGAAGAAAGGTGACACGGGGCTGCAACAGCGCGTGTCGGTATCGGGCGGCGTGTACAACGAGCGCGGCTTCGGCACCAGCCCGCTGTGGAGCGCGCGCCTCGAGCACGCGTGGACGTTCAAGCACGACATCACGCTGAGCTACGGCGTCGAGATCAGCAGCCACGCATACGACGGCCAGCGCGAACGCTCCGAAACCGGCTTCCTGTCGCTCAACCTGCCGTTTTAGCAAGGAGCTCTGAATGCAATCCAGACGGACCTTCATGTGCGGATGCCTCGGCACGTTTGCCGCCTGTTCGCTGTTCCCGGGCGTGACCGGCGCCAAGATGATCGATCTGCTGCCGCCGTCCGATCCGGCCGACGGCAAGACGTTTCGCGTGATCTGCATGCACGACGTGCGCGACAACCTGATGGCGTCGTTCTCGTCGCCGACCGCGATCATCGATCCGTTCGCGGTCGATACCGGCACGCTCACCGCGATCTTCTCGTGGCTGCAGACCAACAACTACCACACCATCACGGTCAAGCAGATCGAAGAGTCGCGCCGCGGCGGCAAGCCGCTGCCGCCGCGCTCCGTGCTGCTCACGTTCGACGATGGCTTCCGCAGCCACTACACGAAAGTGCTGCCGCTGCTCGAGCGCTTCAAGTATCCGGCCGTGATGGGGCTCGTCACCGCATGGATCGACACGCCGCCGGATACGCCGATCCGCATCAGCGACAAGGTGCAGGTGCCGCGCGACTACTTCCTGTCGTGGGACGAGGTGAAGAAGCTCGGCCAGTCGGAATTCGTCGAGCTCGGCTGCCACACCCACAATCTCCACCATGGCGCGGTCGCGAATCCGCAAGGCAACGAGTTGCCGGCGACCACGTCGCATCTCTACCTGCAAGATCAGAAACGCTACGAGACCGACGCCGAGTTCCACGCCCGCGTGCACGACGACCTGCAGACGTGCGTGCGGCAGATCCGCGAACGCACCGGTATCGTCGCGCGCTCGATGGTGTGGCCGTACGGCGCGGAAAACCAGCCCGTGCGCAATATTTCGACGTCGCTCGGCATGGACGTCCAGTTCAGCCTCGATGCCGGCCCGAATACGCCGGACGTGCCGCTCGACCGGCTGAGACGGATCCTGATGATGTACGACGTCGACATCGGCGGGTTCGAGCGCTCGATGCGCGAACCGGCGTCGAACCGCGGCGACGTCGACGTGCCCGAGCGCACCGTGCAGGTCGATCTCGACCAGGTCTACGATCCCGATCCCGCACGGCAGGAAGCGAATCTCGGCAAGCTGATCGAGCGCATCTACCGGATGCAGCCGAAATCGGTGTACCTGCAGGCGTTTGCGGACCCGAAGGGCACGGGCGTGGCCGAGGCGGTGTATTTCCCGAACCGGCATCTGCCGATGCGTTCCGACCTGTTCTCGCGTGCCGCGTGGCAACTCAATACGCGCGCCAACGTACAGGTGTACGCGTGGATGCCGGTGCTCGCGTTCCGGCCGCCCGCCGACAAACTCCGCTCGCTCCAGGCCGTGAGCGCGTTCGGCGGTGCGCCGGCTAGAGAGAACGGCACGCGCGTGTTCCGGCTGAGTCCGTTCGATCCCGATGCACGGCTGATGATCCAGCAGATCTACGAGGATCTCAGCAAGCACGCGTCGTTCAGCGGCATCCTGTTCAGCGACGACGCGGTGCTCGACGACTACGAGGATGGGGGCCGGCATGCGCTGCGCACCTATTCGCAATGGGGGTTGCCGGCCGACGTCGGCAAGATCCGCGAGAACCCCGACCTGATGAAGCGCTGGACGCACCAGAAGACGCGCTACCTGATCGACATGACCCGGCAGCTCGAGCAGATCGTGCTGGCGCACCAGAACGTCGGCGACGTGCTGACCGCGCGCAACATCTTCGCGATGCCGGTGCTCAAGCCCGAATCGGAAGCGTGGTTCGCGCAGAACTACGACGATTTCCTCGCCGCCTACGACTACGTCGCGCTGATGGCGATGCCGTACATGGAACAGGCGAAAGACCCGGAAGGCTGGCTGGACCAGCTCGTGAAGGCCGTACGCGCGAAGCAGCGCGGGCTGCAGCGCACCGTGTTCGAACTGCAGGCATACGACTGGCACGGGCAGAAGGCGGTGCCGGCCGGCACGCTGCTCGCGCAGATGCGGCGGCTGCGCAGCGAGGGCGCCGTGAATTTCGGCTACTACCCCGACAACTTCCTGAACGGCCAGCCGGAACTCGACGCGATGCGCGACGTGATGTCGCTGAAGTCGCGCCTCGACCCCACCTCGATCAACGCGCTGATGCAGATGCAGCACTCGCAGGGAACCAAGACACCATGACCTCCCATAGCCTCATCCAGCGCCTGCAGGATTTCGTCTTCTACTATCCGTTCTTCATGTCGTATCTGTGGATGATCGGCGGCGTCGTGCACTACTTCCTGCTCGAGGAAGGCCGCGAGCTGTCGACGCGCACGATCGCGTCGAGCGGCATCCCGAAGGTGTCGATCGTCGTGCCCTGCTTCAACGAAGCCGCGAACGCGCGCAGCGTGATCGGCCACCTGAACGGGATGCAGTATCCGAACTACGACATCATCGCGGTCAACGACGGCAGCAAGGATCGCACCGGCGAGATCCTCAACGAGCTGGCCGTCGAGATCCCGCGGCTGCTCGTGATCCATCACGCGCGCAACGAAGGCAAGGCGGTCGGGCTGACGACCGCGGCGGCCGTGTCGAACGCGGAATACCTGCTGTGCATCGACGGCGACGCGCTGCTCGCGCACGATGCGATCGGCTGGATGCTCGAGCACTTCCTGACCGACCCGGGCGTCGGCGCGGTGACCGGCAACCCGCGCATCCGCACGCGCACGTCGCTGCTCGGCCGCATGCAGGTCGGCGAATTCTCGTCGATCGTCGGGCTGATCAAGCGCACGCAGCAGGTGTACGGCCGCATCTTCACGGTGTCGGGCGTGATCACGATGTTCCGCAAGACGGCGCTCGCCGACGTCGGCTACTGGAGCTCGGACATGCTCACCGAGGACATCGACATCAGCTGGAAGCTGCAATGCCGCGACTGGCGCGTCGTGTACGAGCCGCACGCGCTCAGCTGGATCCTGATGCCGGAGACGGTGAAGGGGCTCTACCGGCAGCGGCTGCGCTGGTCGAAGGGCGGCATCCAGGTGCTGCTCAAGTACGCGGGCACGCTGATGCGGCCGACGCAGATGATGATGTGGCCGCTGTTCGCCGAATACCTGATCGGCATCGCGTGGGCGTACTCGATGACGTTCATCCTGCTGCTCGCGCTGATCGACGTCGTCTACCCGCTTCCGCCGAACTGGCATGTGTCCGTGGTGCCGCACTGGCACGGGATGCTGCTGGTCGCGACCTGCATCCTGCAGCTGATCATCGGCAGCATGATCGATCGTCGTTACGACGAAAAACTCCTGATGTACTTCCTTGACACCATCTGGTACCCCGTCGCGTTCTGGCTGATCAGCATGATCACCACCGTCATCGCCCTGCCCGCCGTCGTGCTGCGGGGCCGTGGCAAGCGCGCCGTTTGGGTCAGTCCCGACCGAGGCATTCAACATGAAGAACGCGCCGATTATTGACCTTTCCCTGCGCGCACCGCGCGACATGATCGCCGAACGCGGCAACATCGTCGGGCCCGTGCTCGTCGCGTGGTTCCGTCTCGTGCGGCCTGCGCTGGTCGGCGGCGTATGGGCCTCGATCTGCATCTATACGTACCGTTACCTGCTGCCGTTCAACGAGGCCGAGATGCCGATCGAACAGATCGTGTTCTACGTGACGAGCATCGCGCTGATCGCCGGCACGATCGTCATGTGGCTGATCGCGGGGCGCGTCGTGCATCCGCTCGCGTACCGGTTGCGGGTGTCGAAGATGCTGCGGCGCTCGGCCAGCGTGAAGGTGCGCTCGGTACCGCCGACCGCGTTCGCGAGCGAGCGCCGGCGCGGCGCGCGACGCACGACGCGCATTCTCGTCGCGTCGCACGATGCGAACGGGTCGATTTCCGGCATCGAGTGGATCGCGCATGCCGAGCCGCAACCGCGCGAATAAATCGCCGGAAACGTGCCGCGCCGGGCGCGACGCCTGTCGCGCGACGTGGCTCCGCTTTCGACACCGTGCCGGCGCGCGACGCGTGCTGGTCGACAACTTCCTGGAGACGAGGTGAATCATGTGTGGAATCGTCGGAGCAAGCGGCCGGAACAATCAAGTGCCGCAACTGGTCAACGCGCTGAGCCGGCTCGAATATCGCGGCTACGATTCGTGCGGCATCGCCGTGCAGGGCGACGGCCGCCTGCGCAGCGAACGTACGTTGAGACGCGTGACCGACTTGCAGGACCGTGTGCTGACGCTCGGCCTCGAAGCGCAGACCTGCATCGCGCATACGCGCTGGGCGACGCATGGCGCACCGTCCGAAATGAACGCGCACCCGATCATGTCGGGCGACACGATCGCGGTCGTGCACAACGGGATCATCGAGAACCACGACACGCTGCGCGTCGAACTGAAGCAACGCGGCTATACGTTCCGCGGGCAGACCGATACCGAAGTCATCGCGCACCTGATCCACAGCCTCTATCGCGACGACCTGTTCGACGCGGTCGTACGCGCCGTCAAGCGGCTGCACGGTGCGTACGCGATCGCGGTGCTCAGTGCGCTCGAGCCGCAGCGCCTCGTCGCCGCGCGCGCCGGCTCGCCGCTCGTGATCGGCATCGGCGCCGAGCAGAACTACCTGGCGTCCGACTGCGCGGCGCTCGGCGACCTGACCGACCGCTTCGTGTACCTGGAGGATGGCGACGTCGCGCTGATCACACCGGAGCGCATCGCCGTGGTCGATGCGGGCGGGCAGGAAGCGCGGCGTCCGTTGTGCGAAGTGAAGGCGCGCGCGGACGACGCCGCGCTCGGCCCGTACCAGCACTTCATGCAGAAGGAAATCTTCGAGCAGCCGAAGGCGATCGACAGCACGCTCGACGGCATCGACGCGATCTCGCCGGCGCTGTTCGACGCGACGGAAGCCACGCGCGCGCTGCTGTCGCGGGTGAGAAGCGTGCTGCTGCTCGGCTGCGGCACCAGCTACTATGCGGGCCTGACCGCGAAGTACTGGCTCGAAAGCATCGCGGGCGTGCCGGCGCAGGTCGAGATCGCCAGCGAATACCGCTACCGCGACACGGTGGCCGATCCGCGCACGCTCGTCGTCGGCATCTCGCAGTCGGGCGAAACGGCCGACACCATCGGCGCGATCGAGCAGGCGCGTGCGATGGGCCAGGACCTGTCGATGGCGATCTGCAACGTCGCGACCAGCACGATCGCGCGCAACGCGCCGCTGCGGTTCCTGACGCGAGCCGGCGCCGAACTCGGTGTCGCGTCGACCAAGGCGTTCACCACGCAGCTCGTCGCGCTGTTCGTGCTGACGCTGACGCTCGCGCAACTGCGCGGCCGGCTCGATGCCGCACAAGTCGCGACGCACCTGAAGCAATTGCGCGCGCTGCCCGATCGCATCAGCCACGCGCTCGCGCTGGAAACGCAGATCATGGGCTGGGCCACGAAGTTCGCCCGCACCGAGAACGCGCTGTTCCCCGGGCGCGGCATCCATTTCCCGATCGCGCTGGAAGGCGCGCTGAAGTTGAAGGAGGTGTCGTACATCCATGCGGAAGGCTATGCGGCCGGCGAACTGAAGCACGGACCGCTCGCGCTCGTCACGAGCGCGATGCCGGTCGTCACGATCGCGCCGGACGACCGCCTGTTCCAGAAGCTGAAGTCCAACATGGCCGAGGTGCGCGCGCGCGGCGGGCGGCTCTACGTGCTGGCCGGCAATCAGCTCGAGATCGACGCCGACCGCGACACGCACCTGATCCGCGTGCGCGAATCGGGCGACCTGCTGTCGCCGATCGTCAACGTGATTCCGCTGCAACTGCTCGCGTATCACGTCGGCTGCGCGCGCGGCGCCGACGTCGACAAGCCGCGCAACCTCGCGAAATCGGTGACCGTCGAATGACGCGACGAACGCGCCCGGTACAGGCGGCCATGCGGCTGGCCATGGCTGCCCTCTGCGGCGCGGGCGGCATCGGCACGGCGCCGCCGCCGGCCTTTGCCGGCGCGCCGGTCGTGCATACGGTCACCGTGCCGGGCGCCCCGGCGCCGCAGGACACCGGCGACCCGCGGCGCTTCATGCACGGCATCGGCGTGGCCGACGCCGGCGACGGCAAACGCTGGGTGTTCTTCAGCAGCTCGGGCATCGTGCCGCGCGGCGCGCGGCGCGGCGGCAGCTGGCCGCACGACGTATACGTCGGCGAATGGGCGCCCGGCGAGCCGCGCGTGCTGCGGGTGCGCACGTTCATCAGCCGCCCCGAGGCGCAGGAGCCCGTCTCGATCGCGCAGAACGCGCACGGCGACATCTTCGTCACGTTCGAGGACGGCTGGAATACGTCGCAGGAAGTCAGCCAGCGCTACGGCGTCTACCGCCGCGACCTGAAGCCGATCAAGCCCTACCCGAACGACGTCGAATCGGGCGGCCACTCGGGTCACGTCGCGACGGTCGCCGACCGCTTCGTCGTGTTCTATTCGGCCGACTGGGTCAACGGCGGCGGGGTCGACAACCTCGGCAGCGGCAACGGCGTCTACCTGAAAACCTACGACGCGGCCGGGCGCGTGCTGAACCATGTCGCGGTCGCGCCGCGCCGCCGCGAGTGGTGGCCCGTGATCGCGGGCTCGCCGCGCAACGCGCTGCTCGTGTGGCAGAAATTCATCGACGGCAGCACGGACGCGACGCTCGAATACGCGATGTTCGATCCGGTCACCGCGAAACTGGACAAACTCGGATCGCTGAACGATGCGATCCAGTACTACGTGTATTCAGCCGCCTATGTGCCGGAGATCGACCGTTTCATCGTCGTCACGACGACCGCGGACGAGCGCGGCGTCGCGATGCTGATCGCGCCGGACGGCCGCCGCACGGCGACGCTCGATTGCCTGCCCGCGTCGGTACGCGAATCGGGCCTCGGCGTCGTCGGCACGCATGCGTACGTGCCGACCCGCGACGGGCGGCTGCTGACGCTCGCGCTCACGCCGGCGGACATGAAGGTAAGCGGCGTGCAGCGCTCGCCGATTCCGTGGGGCTCGACCGGCATCGCCGGCTTCCCGGCGCGCGGCACGGCGATGCATTTCGTGTCGCTGACGCCGTCGGGGCTGCGCGAAGCCGATTTCGATCCGAAGCAGAACACGCCGATGCCGAAGAACGAAGTGTCGTGTTCGAGTCATTGACGGCGCTCCGGTAACGCACTGTCGTCGTGAACGCGGACAGGCCACGTGTCTCCCCGTGCCCTTCTTCTTTCCGCCGTCCGAATCACGCCGCGACAGACAACACCTCGCCAACTCGGCCGCCCGGTAGTCGGGCACGCCGTCGCGGGCCTGGCCGCCCCCAACTGCCGCGCCTTTCCTCTGCCGGATTCGCCAGCGCCGCCCGTACCGGCTAGACTGTCGCCCGATTCCTTCCATCGGCCGCGGCGTCCCGCCTCCTGCCGCCGCCGGAACGTCCCTTCCCGGAGAACGAATGCTGAAGCGCCAGTGGTTTTCGCTCGTGCTGCTGACGGTTTGCCTGCTCGGGCAACGCGCGTCGGCCCAGTCCACGCTCGAACTCGATACCGACGGCACGACGCGTGCCCTCACCCGCCAGACTTTGCTCGCGCGCGCCGATGCGACCGAGATCCACGTGCCGCGCGACATCGCCTACGGGCGGCCGATGACGTTCCGCGCGGTGCCGTTCGCCGCACTGCTCGGCGACACGCCGCTGCCGGTCGACGGCGTGCTCGAAACGCGCGCGGCCGACGGTTT
>NZ_JACFYV010000309.1:0-6102 GCF_016759955.1 Burkholderia sp. KCJ3K979 | reverse complement strand
CGGCACCAGCGCGGCCACGCCGCCGAGCGCCAGCACGCCGAGCGCGGCGACGATCCAGAACGACGCGCGCCAGCCGAGCAACTGGCCGACGAACGTGCCGAACGGCACGCCGAGCACGTTCGACAACGTGAGTCCGGTAAACATCAGCGCGATCGCGCTCGCGCGCTTGTCGGCCGGCACGAGCGACGCGGCGACCACCGCGCCGATGCCGAAGAACGAGCCGTGCGCGAACGACGTGACGACGCGCGCGACCATCAGCATCGCGTAGCCGGACGCGGTCGCGCACAGCACGTTGCCGACGATGAAGATCCCCATCAGCAACTGCAGCGCGGCCTTGCGCGGCATGCGGCTCGTCAGCACCGCGAGCAGCGGCGCGCCGACCGCGACGCCGAGCGCGTAGCCGGTGACGAGCAGGCCGGCCGACGGCAGCGACACGGCGAGGTCGTGCGCGACTTCGGGCAGCAGACCCATGATGATGAATTCGGTGGTGCCGATGGCGAAGGCGCTGATCGCGAGCGCCAGGAGCGGAATGGGCATGACGTTCTCCGGAAGGCGGCGGCCGCGGCGCCGGTTCGGTGCCGCACCGCACAAGAAAGCGGGATGTGCGCGCATTGTCCCGAAGACGCCTATATTTGATAATTGGCGTGGCATTTGAACCATTTTCAAAAATTTCTGGAAAATCGCATGGACCGACTGGGCGACATCCGGCTGTTCGTCGAGGCGGCGGAACTGGGCAGCCTGTCCGCCGCCGGGCGCAAGCTGAACCTCACGCCGGCCGCCGCGAGCGCGCGGCTTGCAAAACTCGAGGCGAAGATCGCGACGCGGCTGTTCGAGCGCTCGACGCGGCAATTGCGGCTCACCGACGAAGGCAAGCTGTACCTGAACTGCTGCCGCCAGGCGCTGCAGGCGCTCGACGACGCGGATGCGATGCTGCAGGAAGGCCGCAACGTCGTGAGCGGCAAGGTGCGGCTGTCGTCGACGTCCGATTTCGGCCGCCACCAGTTGCTCGACTGGCTCCACGAATTCACGACGCTGCATCCGGGCGTCACGTTCTCGCTGACGGCGTCCGATTCGTCGTCGAACCTGTGGCAGGACGAGATCGACCTCGCGATCCGCTTCGCCGCGCCGCCCGACGGCGCGCTGATCGCCCGCCGGCTCGCGACCAACCGGCGCGTGCTGTGCGCGGCGCCGTCGTTCGTCGAACGCCATGGCCTGCCGGCCGATCCGCACGACCTGGCCCGCTTTCCGTGCAACGTGATCACGATCGCGTCCGGCCCAATGAACACCTGGCATTTCACGCGCGGCGACGAAGTGCAGATCCACACGGTGCCGGTGTCGACCGCGTTCGAGACCAACGACGGCGGCCTCACGCGCGAATGGACGCTGCGCGGCCACGGCATCGCGCTGAAGTCGCTGTGGGACATCGCCGACGACGTCCGCGCGGGCCGGCTGCGCGTGCTGCTGCCCGACTGGCGGCACCACGACGCGCCGCTGCACGCGATCTATCACAGCAAGCGCTACATGGCGCCGCGCGTGCGCGTGCTGCTCGACTTTCTCGCCGAGCGCTTCGCGCGCGAGGAAGCCGCGCTCGACGACCTGCTGAATGCGTGCCATTGATGGCCGCTCCTTAGGGGGGTCGGAACCCTGGAGCCGGCGTCGCGCGCCCGCAACCGGCCGGCCGCCCGTCGTGGCACGAAAAGCTATAATGGAAGGCTTTCCCGACGGCCTTTCCTGCCCGATGCGCGCGATTCGCGTGCCGCGCCAGGCCGCCCCGATTCACCCTTGACGACGCCCCCAGGTCAACCACTGCGAACGGCGAATCCCCATGACCAAGAAAGTTTACGTAAAGACCTTCGGCTGCCAGATGAACGAGTACGACTCGGACAAGATGGTGGACGTGCTCAATGCGGCCGAAGGCCTCGAAAAGACCGACACGCCGGAAGACGCGGACATCATCCTGTTCAACACGTGCTCGGTGCGCGAGAAGGCGCAGGAGAAGGTGTTCTCAGATCTCGGCCGCGTGCGCGAGCTGAAGGAAGCGAAGCCGGGCCTGCTGATCGGCGTCGGCGGCTGCGTCGCGAGCCAGGAAGGTGCGTCGATCGTGTCGCGCGCGCCGTACGTCGACCTCGTGTTCGGCCCGCAAACCTTGCACCGCCTGCCGCAGATGATCGACGCGCGCCGCGCGAGCGGCCGCGCGCAGGTCGACATCACGTTCCCCGAAATCGAGAAGTTCGACCATCTGCCGCCCGCGCGCGTCGAGGGGCCGAGCGCGTTCGTGTCGATCATGGAAGGCTGCTCGAAGTACTGCAGCTACTGCGTGGTGCCGTACACGCGCGGCGATGAAGTGTCGCGCCCGCTCGACGACGTGCTGACCGAAGTGGCCGGCCTCGCCGACCAGGGCGTGCGCGAAGTCACGCTGCTCGGCCAGAACGTGAACGCCTATCGCGGCGCGCTGACGGCCGGTTCGACCGACATCGCCGATTTCGCGACGCTGATCGAATACGTCGCCGACATCCCCGGCATCGAGCGGATCCGCTACACGACGTCGCATCCGAAGGAATTCACGCAGCGCCTGATCGACACGTACGCGAAGGTGCCGAAGCTCGTGAGCCACCTGCACCTGCCGGTCCAGCACGGCTCCGACCGCATCCTGATGGCGATGAAGCGCGGCTACACGGTGCTCGAATACAAGTCGGTGATCCGCAAGCTGCGCGCGATCCGCCCCGACCTGTCGCTGTCGACCGACATGATCGTCGGCTTCCCCGGCGAGACCGAGGACGATTTCGACAAGATGATGGCGCTCGTGCACGAGATGGGCTACGACACCAGCTTCTCGTTCATCTACAGCCCGCGCCCCGGCACGCCGGCCGCGAACCTCGCCGACGACACGCCGCGCGAAGTGAAGCTCAAACGCCTGCAACATCTGCAGGCGACGATCGAGGAGAACGTCGCGCGCATCAGCCAGTCGATGGTGGGGAAGGTCGAGCGGATCCTCGTCGAGGGCCCGTCGCGCAAGGACCCGAACGAGCTCGCGGGCCGCACCGAGAACAACCGCGTGGTGAATTTCCCGGCGCCGCTCGCGTCGCACCCGCGCCTGATCGGCCAGATGATCGACGTGAAGATCAACCATGCGTACCCGCACTCGCTGCGCGGCGAGCTCGTGCTCGTCAGCGACGACGCGAGCACGGCCACCCACTGACCGACTGACGCCCGAGAGGAGCCCGACGCTACTTTGAAGACCGTCCAAGCACTGGAATTCACCGCCCCGCGCGATGACAACGCGCGCCTCGCCAACCTCTGCGGCCCGCTCGACGAGAACCTGCGGCAGATCGAACAGGCGCTCGACGTCACGCTCGCGCGGCGCGGCCATCGGATCACGATCCGCGGGCGCGGCGCCAAGCTCGCGCTCGCCGCGCTCGAAAACTTCTACAACCGCGCGCGCGATCCGCTGTCGGTCGACGACATCCAGCTCGCGCTGGTCGAAGTGCGCCATACGGCCGGCAACGGCCGCCAGGACACGGTCGACGTGCGCTTTCGCGGCGATCCCGATCATCCGTTCGACGAACCCGTCGCGCAGCTCGACGCCAGCGAGCCGGAGGAAGAGCCGGGGCCGAAGCTCTATACGCGGCGCGCCGACCTGCGCGGCCGCACGCCCGCCCAGCGCGAATACCTGAAGCAGATCCTGCAGCACGACGTGACGTTCGGCATCGGGCCGGCCGGCACCGGCAAGACCTACCTCGCGGTCGCGTGCGCGGTCGATGCGCTCGAGCGCGACCAGGTCAAGCGGATCGTGCTGACGCGCCCGGCCGTCGAGGCCGGCGAGCGGCTCGGCTTCCTGCCGGGCGATCTCGCGCAGAAGGTCGACCCGTACCTGCGGCCGCTGTACGACGCGCTGTACGACCTGCTCGGCTTCGACAAGACGGCCAAGATGTTCGAGCGCCAGATGATCGAGATCGCGCCGCTCGCGTACATGCGCGGCCGCACGCTGAACCACGCGTTCATCATCCTCGACGAGGCGCAGAACACGACGCCCGAGCAGATGAAGATGTTCCTCACGCGGATCGGCTTCGGCTCGAAGGCGGTCGTGACCGGCGACACGAGCCAGGTCGACCTGCCGCGCGGCCACAAGAGCGGCCTCGTCGAGGCGCAGCAGGTGCTCGGCGGCGTGCGCGGCATCGCGCTCACGCGCTTCACAAGCGCGGACGTGGTGCGCCATCCGCTCGTCGCGCGCATCGTCGAGGCGTACGACGAATTCCACGCGCAGCACCAGGACGGCTGAGCGGCGGCGCCTGCGCGCTGCCCCGGCCCGGCCCGCCAGACGGCGCGCCGGGCTTTTTTTCGCCCGCACGCAGCCGGTCCGAATTCGGGCGCGATCGGCCGTTTGGTGTATCCTCAACGCGTCCCAATCGCCGTACGCGTCATGAAATCCTCCCGTTCCCGCAAGTCCGGCCGCGCCCCGTCCGCCGCGCCCGAATCCCCCCGCCTTTCGCTGTTCGACGCGAAGGGCAAAGCCCGCACCGTCAACGCACAAGGGCTGCGGATCGACTTCCCGGACGGCCGCAGCCTGATGTTCGACCTGTCGGGCAGCTCGGGCGACGCGGCCGTCGCGATCGTCGCGCAGCACAACGATCCGGCGATGCGCGCGAAGCTCGCGCTGCAGCCCGAGCACTACGACAGCGTGACGCTGCACGTCGGCGCCGAATTCGCGCCGCGCGAGGACGACCCCGAAGACGAGCCGCGCGCGCTGGAGCTCGACCTGTCCGTGCAGTACGGCGACGAGATCACGAGCGACGTGCGCAAGACGCTGCCGAAGCGCAAGCTGATCGCCGAGTGGATCGAGCCGGCGCTGTTCGCGAGCGCGCAGCTCACCGTGCGCTTCGTCGGCGAAAACGAAGGCCGGACGCTGAATGCCGGCTACCGCCACAAGGACTATCCGACCAACGTGCTGACCTTCGCGTACGACGCGGCGCCCGACGGCACCGTGATCGGCGACCTCGTGCTGTGCTGCCCGGTGGTCGAGAAGGAAGCGCACGACCAGGGCAAGCCGCTCGCGGCCCATTACGCGCACCTGCTGGTGCACGGCGCGCTGCACGCGCAGGGCTACGACCACGAGACGAGCGACGAGGACGCGGCCGAAATGGAAGCGCTCGAAGTCGACATCCTCGCGAAACTGGGTTTCCCGAACCCGTACCAGTAAGCCGTCCGCCCGATGCGTAACGCCGCGATGCTGCCGCCCGCCTACCCGCCGTCGATCGGCGAAGGCCGTCTGCTGACGGAAGACGAGCTCGCGGCGTCGCTCGCGCATACGATGCGCGACTGGGACGGCCAGCAGGATCTCTGGCTGTTCGGCTATGGCTCGCTGATCTGGAACCCCGGCCTGCCGACCGTCGCCGCCGTGCGCGGCAAGGTGCACGGCTATCACCGCGGGCTCTACCTGTGGTCGCGCGTGAACCGCGGCACCCCCGAACGGCCGGGCCTCGTGCTCGCGCTCGATCGCGGCGGCTCGTGCTCGGGCATCGCATTCCGGCTTGCCGGCCCGACCGCGCAGCCGCATCTCGAGACATTGTGGAAACGCGAGATGCCGATGGGCTCGTACCGGCCTGCTTGGCTGCCGTGCTCGCTCGAGACCGGCGAACGCGTGAACGCGCTCGCGTTCGTGATGCGCCGCGACGCGCCGACCTATACGGGCAAGCTGCCCGACCCCGTCGTGAAGGAAGTGTTCGGCTGCGCGGCCGGCCGCTACGGCACGACGCTCGACTACGTGAGCCGCACGGTCGACGCGCTGCGCGCGAGCGGCATCCCCGACCGCGCGCTGGAAGGGCTGCTGGCGCGATGCCGGTGATCCCGTTGATCCCGCACGACGCGCGGCCCGCCGCCATGCGACACCGCGCAGCCAGCGCATCCCGCGCATCCGCACGAGGACACACCCGATGAAACCGTCACGCTGGTCGCGTTGCAGGATCGCCGCGCTGCTCGTCGCCGCGAGCGTCGCGCTGTCCGGCTGCGGCATACTCGGCTGCGGCGGCGCAGCCACCAACGGCGCGGCCGCCGGCGGCTGCTCGGCCGGCATGCGGTTCTGAGCGGCGCGTGAGGCGGGCGCCC
>NZ_JACFYV010000308.1:0-6138 GCF_016759955.1 Burkholderia sp. KCJ3K979 | reverse complement strand
CCGCCGCACCCTGCCCGACGTCGAGCACGGTCAGCCGGAAGCCGCCCGGCGGCGGCGCATCCGGCGCCGGCGCGACCAGCGGCAGCCACGTGAGCGGCGCCGCCCAGCGCAACGGCCAGCCGCGCGGCATCAGCGCCCACGCGACGCCCACGCATGCGAGCGCCAGCACCGGCCAGTCGGGCATGCGCAGCCAAAACACGCCGGCCGGCCAGTCGGCCAGATACCCGAGCAGCGTCATCATCGGTTCGAGCGCCGCATGCGCAAGCCGGAAAGCCGCCGCATCGAGTGGCGGCGGCAACGCGATGCCGGCCAGCACGACCGGCGTGACGACCGAGCTGACCCACGGAATCGCGAACGCATTGCCGAACGGGCCCGACAGGGAAACCTGCGCGAACCACGCGGCGGTGAGCGGCGCGAGCCCGATCGTCACCGCGTACTGCACGCGCGTCGCCTCGGCGAGGCGGCGCCGGCAACGCGTCCCCCACCCGCGCAACCGGCTCCGCAGGCCGGTCGTGCCGCCTTCCGCACCCGCTTCATCGATATCGTCGACCTCGCGCACCGCACGCCAGCCGGCAACGGCCAGCAGGATCACGGCGACCGCGCCGAACGACAGCCAGAACCCGGCCGACAGCACGGCCCACGGATCGACGAGCAGCACGCCGCCGAGCGCCGCGCACAGCACCGCGGACGTCGGCACGCTGCGGCCGGCCAGATACGCGATGCCGCCGCCCGCGATCATCCACCACGCGCGCTGCGCCGGCACGTTGAAACCGGCGAGCGCGGCGTAGCCCGCGGCAGCAACCAGCGCCGCAAGCGCGGCCGCGTACGGCGCCGGCACCACGAGCGTCGCGGCCCCCGCGCGCCATCGCACGCGGCGCCAGACCATCGACACGAGCCAGCCGGCGATCGCGCCGACCAGCCCGACATGGAGACCGGAAATCGCGACCAGGTGGCTCGTGCCCGTATTGCGCAGCACGCGCCAGGCGTCGTCGCCGATGCCCGACTGGTCGCCGATCGCCAGCGCGGCGACGATGCCGCGGTGCGCTGCATCGGTACCGAGCACGTCGTCGATGCGTGCGCGCAGCGTGTCGCGCACCCGATCGATCGATGCACGCCATCCGGATGCGCGCGCATCGAGCAATACCGCCCGGCGCGGCGCACTGACATAGCCGATCGCACGAATGCCCGCGGCGAGCCATGCCGCCTCGCTGTCGCGCACGCCGGGATTGGCCTCGGCATGCGGACGCTTGAGACGCACGACGAAACGCCAGCGCTGGGCCGCCCGCAAATCGGGAAGCGTATCGCGTGTCGCGGATGCACCATACGCACGCCACGACAGCCGGATCAATGGTGGAAAACGGGTGAGCCCCGCATCGTTCGATTCGACCGCGAACAGCAGCCGCGCGCCCGTTTCATCGACGACGGGCAACCCGCGGATCACGCCCGTGACGACGATGTCACGCCCTTCCCACTCGGCAGGCAGGCTGTCGCTCAACCGCCACTCGGCGCGTGCCGCCGCATAGCCGAACCCCGCGACGCTGGCCGCGAGCGCCCACAGCATCCATCCGCATGCAACGACCGCACGCGTGCGCGGCCAGCGCACGCACCACACACCGAGCGCCGCACAGCCCGCGAGCACGGCTGCTCCGACCGTCCATGCGATCGCCCCCGGCAACGCCGCCTGCCGCTGCAGCACGACGACGCCGAGCGCGAACGCGATCCACCCCACGCGCATTCCGCCTCCTCGTCGACCCGGCGCCACCCTGCCAATACGGCGCCTTCCGGCAACGATTATGCGGACGAAAGTGCGAGTCGCGGCAGCGCGGCGAGCGCGTTAGCCGAAGTGCGTACGGCCAATTCGCCAGTATCGAGCCCGCGCAATTCGGCGAGCACGGCGCCGATGCGCGGCACCTGGTCGGGCGTATTGCGGGATTTGTATGCCCATTCGGGCGCGATGTCGGGCGCATCGGTCTCGACGACGAGCGCGTCGAGCGGCAACTCGGTGGCGAGCCGGCGGATCTGCCGCGCGCGCGTGAAGGTCACATTACCGCCGAAGCCGAGATGGAGGCCCTGCGCCAGATACGCTTCGGCTTGCTGAAAGCTGCCGTTGAACGCATGCGCGATGCCGCGCCGCACGCCGAAACGGCGCAGCCCGGCCAGCACGCGGTCCTGCGACTTGCGCACGTGACACAGCACCGGCAGGTCGAATTCCCGCGCCAGCCGGAGCTGGCCCTGGTAGAAGAATTGCTGCCGGTCTTCGTCGAGCCCCGGCACGAAATAGTCGAGCCCGATCTCGCCGATCGCGACGAAACGCGGATCGTCGAGGCTGGCCTCGATCTCCATGCGCAGCCGGTCGAGATCCTCGTCGCGCGCCTGCGGCGTATACATCGGATGGATACCGAGCGCGTACGCCGCGCCCGGCGTGCGCTGCGCGAGTTCGCGCACCGTCGTGAAGTTGTCGCGCCCGATGCTCGGGATCACGATGCGCGACACGCCGGCCGCGTGCGCAGCCTGCGCGACCGCGTCGCGGTCGGCGTCGAACTCGGCGGCATCGAGATGGCAATGCGTGTCGATCCACATGGCAGCGGTCCTGCGTCGTTGCGCCGTGCCGCGACGAACCGGCGGCCGGCCAACGGCGTGGCTTTTTTACACCGGCAGCGCCGGCTCCTCGTGCAGCACCCCGTCGCGCAGCCGCATGATGCGATCGCAACGCGCGGCGAGATCGGGGTCGTGCGTGACGATCACGAAACTCGTTTCGAGCGTCTCGGACAGTTCGAGCATCAGGTTGAACACCGTGTCGGCCGTCGTGCCGTCGAGGTTGCCGGTCGGCTCGTCGGCGAGCACGCACGCGGGCTTCGTGACCAGCGCACGCGCGATCGCGACGCGCTGCCGTTCGCCGCCCGACAGCTCGCCCGGCCGGTGCTTCGCCCGCGGGCCGAGACCGACGCGTTCGAGCATCGCCTGTGCCTGCTCGCGCGCGTCCTCGGTGGTCATCCGGCGGATGCGCAGCGGCATCGCGACGTTGTCGAGCGCGGTGAACTCGGGCAGCAGGTGGTGGAACTGGTAGACGAAGCCGAGCGCGCGGTTGCGCAACTCGTTGCGCTCACGCTCGGCGAGTTGCGTAAACGGCTTGCCGAGCAGCGACACTTCGCCGGCGCTCGGCTCGTCGAGCCCGCCCAGCACGTGCAGCAGCGTGCTCTTGCCGGAGCCCGACGCGCCGACGACCGCGAGCTTCTCGCCGCGCCGCACCGTCAGCTCGGTGTTGTTGAGCACCTGCACGTTGAAGCCGCCCTGCACGAACGCCTTCGTGATCCCGCGCGCCTGAAGCACGTATTCCTGCATACCTGCCGAATCCTGTCTGTTGTGTTGTTGTCGTGAATCCGCGAATGCGGCCGCGCGGTCATTCATAGCGGAGCGCCTCCGCCGGCTTCACCTTCGCGCCGCGCCAGCTCGGATAAAGCGTCGCGACGGCCGACAGCGCGAACGCGATCAGCCCGATCCGGATCACGTCGCTCGCGACGAGTTCGGACGGCAGCTCGCTGATGAAGTACACCGACGGCGGCAGGAACTGCACGCCGAACAGGTGCTCGATCATCGGGATCAGCCACGGGATGCTCCACGCGATCAGGCAGCCGAGCGCGACGCCGGACGCGGTGCCGACGAAGCCGATCGTCACGCCCTGCACGACGAAGATCTTCATGATCGACCCCGGCTGCGCGCCGAGCGTGCGCAGGATCGCGATGTCCGCCTGCTTGTTGGTCACCGTCATCACGAGCGACGACACGAGGTTGAACGCGGCCACCGCGATGATCAGCGTGAGGATGATGAACATCATCCGCTTCTCGATCTGCACGGCCGAGAACCATGTCTTGTTCTGCTGGGTCCAGTCGCGAATGTACAGGCTGCCCGACAGCGTGTGCGACAGCTCGACCGCGACCTGCGGCGCCTTCTGCATGTCGGTGAGCCGCAGCCGCACGCCGGTCGGCGCGTTCATCCGGAACAGCGCCTCGGCGTCGCGGATGTTGATCATCGCGAGCGTGCTGTCGTATTCGTAGTGGCCCGATTCGAACACGCCGACCACCGTGAACTGCTTCAGGCGCGGCATCATCCCGGCCGGCGTGATCGAGCCTTCGGGCGCGACGAGCGTGACCTTGTCGCCGACCGTCACGCCGAGGTTGCCGGCGAGCGCGTCGCCGAGCACGATGCCGAACTGGCCCGGCACGAGCGCGCCGAGCTGGCCGGCCTTCATGTCCTTGCCGATGTCGGACACCTGCGGCTCGAGCGACGGCTCGACGCCGCGCAGCATCACGCCGCTCACCGCGTCCTGGCGCGTGAGCAGCGCCTGCGCGTCGACATACGGCGCGGCGCCGATCACCGACGGATTGCGGCGCGCTTCCTGCGCGGTCAGTTGCCAGTCGGGCATCGACCCCGTCGGCGAGAACACCTCGACGTGCGCGAGCACCGACAGCATGCGGTCGCGCACTTCCTTCTGGAAGCCGTTCATCACCGACAGCACGACGATCAGCGCCGCGACGCCGAGCGCGATCCCGAGCATCGACACGAGCGCGATGAAGGAAATGAAGCCGTTGCCGGTCGTGCGTTTGCCGGCGCGCGTGTAGCGCCAGCCGATCTGCCATTCGTACGGAAGTTTCAAGCGAATCCTTTCTGCTGGTTACGGCGGGAGGCGCGCCGCGGCCGGGCCGCCGCCGGGTGGCGGCCGGCAGCCCGGGCACGGTCGAAAAAACGACCGCCGGACGCGAACGGGCCGTCAGCCGGCCCGATCACGCGCGCAGTTTGCCATACAATGCGCACCATCATGCACGACCGACGCCTCCATTTTCTCGTTCCGTTCGCGCTGCCGTCGGCGGCCGATGCGGCCTCGTCCCTGCACACGCTGGACAGCCCCGCGCTCCAGAAGTTGCTCGCCCGCGCGAGCCTCGTCGAGCGCGTGGCCGGCGAGGACTTCCAGCGCACGCTGCCGCACGAGCGCTGGCTGGCAAGCCGGTTCGGCGCCACGCAAGGCAATGCCGCGGACGAGGCGCCGCTCGCGCCCTACATGCTGCTGGCCGACGGGGGCGACCCCGGCACGCACGCGTGGGCGTGCGTCGAGCCCGTGCACGTCGAAATCGCGCACGATCACCTGGTGCTCGTCGATCCGGCCGCCCTCGCGCTCGACGACGGCGACGCGGCCGCGCTGCTCGCGGTCGCACGACCGCTGATCGAGGAACTGGGCGTACGGCTCGAAGCGCCGAACCCGGCGCGCTGGTATCTGTCGAGCGACCAGCTCGCGCGCCTCGCCGGCGCCGCGCCGCTGCGCGCCAGCGGCCGCAACATCGAGATCTGGCTGCCGCACGAGGCGCATACGGGCGAGCGCTCGCGGATGTGGATGAAACTGCAGAACGAAGTGCAGATGGCGTGGTTCCAGCATCCGGTCAACGAAGCCCGCGAGGCCCGCGGGCTGCCCGCCGTCAATTCGGTCTGGTTCCATGCGCAGGGCACGCTGAAGCCGGTCGGCAAGCCGTTCGCGCGCGTGCTGTCGGCGTCGCCCGCCGCGCTCGGCCTCGCGGGCGCCGCGCAAATCGAAGCCGGCAAGCCGCCTGCGACATTCGGCGCGCTGCCTGCCGCCGACGGCGCGACGCTCGTCGACCTGCCTGCGCTGACCACCCCGTTCATCGAGCAGGACTGGGCGCGCTGGCACGACGGCCTCACCGCGCTCGAGCGCGCCTGGTTCGCGCCGGCGCTCGCCGCGCTGCAGAACGGCGAGCTGGCGAGCGTCGATGTCACGCTGTGCGGCGACACGAGCTCCGTGACGCTGCACGCGACGCGCGGCGATCTGCGCAAGTTCTGGCGCCGCCGCGCGCTTGCCTCCCTGTTCGAATAACCAGCAGACCCCGAATGACCCGGATCGTTACCCGCCCCGTCGCGCCCGCCGACGCCGAAGCGCTTGCGCGCCACGGTCTGCACCCCGTCCTCGCGCGCCTGTACGCGTCGCGCGGCGTGCAGTCGCCCGTCGACATCGAGACCGCGCTCGCGCGCCTCGTGCCGCCCACCGAGCTGAAAGGCTGCGCCGATGCGGCGGTGCTGCTCGCCGACGCGATTGCCGACAAGCGGCGCCTGCTGGTCGTCGCCGACTACGAC
>NZ_JACFYV010000307.1:0-6163 GCF_016759955.1 Burkholderia sp. KCJ3K979 | reverse complement strand
CCGCCCGCCACGTCGGCCGACAACAACGGCACGACGCCCGCGCCGCAACCTCAGCCCACGCCGGCTCCGACTCCGACACCCGCGACCTACTACCAGACGAAGACGCCGTACCGCCCGCAGCAGGACGCCGCGACGTACGAAGCGCCGCCGGCCGGCTACGCGCCGGTCTATACCGAACTCGTCGCCCGTCACGGCTCGCGCGGGCTGTCGGGCTTCAAGTACGACGGCGCGATCTACGCGATGCTGGTCAAGGCCGAGGCCGACGGCGCATTGACCGCGCTCGGCGCGCAGCTCAAGGCCGACACGTACGCGATGATGAAGGCGAATGCGCTGCTCGGCTATGGCGTGCAGGGCATTTCGACACCCGGGTACGGCAACCTCACGCAAACCGGCATCCGCGAACATCAGCAACTCGCCGCGCGTCTCGCGCAGCGGTTGCCCGCGCTGTTTGCGACGGGCAACCGGCAGGTGGTCGTCGTCAACTCGGGCCAGGATCGCGCGGTCGACAGTTCGACGTATTTCTCGGCGGCGCTCGTTGCCGCGCAGCCGGCACTGGCGCCGGCCATCACGCTGCCGGCCGCGCCGGCCGGCTATCCGGCGAGCGCGCCGGTCGGGCAACCGGCCGGCACCAACCGCTTCCAGCTGTATTTCCACTCGCTGAAGCCGGCCACCGATCTCGTGACCGACACGAGCGATCCGTACTACGCGACCTATCAGGCGAGCCAGGCGTACCAGACCTATGCAAACGACGCGACGGTGGCCGCGAAGCTGAAGGCGATCAAGGCCGCGCCGCAGGCGGCCGACGTCGCGCAAACGGTGCTGGCCGCGCTCGTGTCGCCGGCCTTCATCGCGAAGCTCGGCTCCGACGGCTACACGTTCGCGAACACCGGCACCTATGCGTTCACGTCGACGGACGGCAAGTTCACCAACACGCTGAAGGGCGACGGCAAGACGAAGATCGCGACGGCCGTCGATGCGGTGAACGTGCTGTACAACCTGCTGCAGGTCGCGCCGGCCATGACCGCAGAAACCGGCGGCGTCACGATGGAGAAGTACATCGGCGCGGAGCAGGCCCAGTATCTCGCGTACCTCCAGGATGCCGAGGACTACTACCAGAAGGGGCCCGGCATCCAGGAGGCGAACCCGGTGACGTACCGGATGGCGAAGGTGCTGCAGGACGATTTCTTCGGCGAAGTCGATGCGATCGCGCGCGGCGACCTGACGCATGCCGCGAAGCTGCGCTTCACGCATGCGGAGATCGTGATTCCATTCGCGTCGATCATGAACCTGAAGAACGTGTTCGTGCCGACGCCGCAGGCGCAGACGTACATGTATGCGAACAATCCGTGGCGCGGCGACCAGGTCTCGCCGATGGCCGCGAACATGCAGTGGGATGTCTATCGCAACGGGTCGCGGCTCATCGTGAAGATGCTGTACAACGAGCGCGAGACGGATTTCCAGGCCGCGTGCGACGGTGCGAAGCTCGCGCCGGGCAGCCACTTCTACGACTACGCGGGGCTGAAGCAGTGTTACGGGTATCAGTGACGGGATGCGCGAGCGCGTTGACGCGCGCCTTTCGGCGCCGGACGGGAGAAGCGCCGCGGCAGCGGCGCAGCCGGCGACCGGGGCGAGCGATCAGCGTCACACGCTGCCGAGCGGCCCGTTCGGGCACGTGAGCTGCATCTCGCACGCACGAACTCGCGGCGGCCCGCATGGTCGAACGAGCATCGCCGGAGAATCCTCATGAAACGCGTCGCCGTTGCCGCCGCCCTGACCCTGTTTGCCGCCATCAGCCTGCCGGCCATCGCCGGTGCGCCCTCGGGTGCCGTCGCGCCGCCGGTGCCGGCTCAGGCATACGCGAAAAATTGCGTGCCGTCGCGGGACGCCGCACCAGGCACCCGTTCCCCCTCCAGCGCGCCGCCGATCCGCGTCTGCGTCGGCGATTCCAACACGCAGCTGAACCTGCCGTGGTTCCTGATCGATGTCCTCACTGCCGTGGACACGCATCAGTCACCCAGCGGCCTGCTCCACAAGATGCGCAACGACTTCTGAATCTCGCCCGGCACGCCATCGTTCATGACGCGTCGGAGCGCTTCAGCACCTGGATGAACGTGTCGACGATGCCGGCCCACATCGCGCGGTCGGCGATGCGCTCCAGCAGCACCCGCAACTCCCGTCGCTCTTCGTTCGACAGTACGCCGCGCGCACCGCGGATGCTGTCGTAGCGCGGCGTACCGCGCGATGCGAGTGCGCGATCGAGCGAATAGTCTTGGGCCTGCCCGTCCACCGAAATCCTGATCCACAGCGAACCGCCGTCCGCCAGGGCGGCGCCGTCGGTCACGATGACCGTAGGCGCAGTATTTTCTTCCATCGCAAAGCTCCTGCTCGACACCCTCGCGGCCGACCGCCGAAAGCGAGCCACGCGGAAATGTTTCTTTTTGAGACACAATCACAAAACGACACCAATTTTTAGACAACAATATTTCGTAATAGCGCGCCGCATCATATACTTGCCGCGCACCATCCTCGTGCCAAGAGACGGTGTCTTTCGTCCCGGCTGCACACACTGTGCGGCCGGGGCTTTTTTCGATACGCTGCGCCTATATACATGCTTAATGTACGCATGTTATTGAGGGATACCGCCAGATCGATGGACGATCGCGACAAGCGACGGCCGAATCGATAGGCATCCGAAACCGGCACGCGAGCCGCATGGCCCGACTCGGGCATGCGGCGTGCGTGCCGCTGGTGTATCGACCGGTTCGACTTGCCACGTCATGCGTATAACACCAAAGGCAATCGCGGGGCTGCGGGCGCTCACGCCCGGCTCGACACTCCTCTTCCACCGCAGCGGCGCGTGGCCGCGGGTCATGTTTCTCGCCGCCGTGATCATTTGCGTGCTCGTGCCGGCGTTCGCGATCGTACTGGCCGACCGCTACGCACGCGATGCCGTCACAGCGAACGAGCGCGTCGTGGCAAACGACATCGTGGCTTCGGTGGACCGCATCCTGGACGGCGTGCGCCTCCGGCACGCGGACGAACTGAGCGCGCTCGTCGGGCGGCCATGCGCGACGGTGTTCCGGACACTCGCCGAAGTGGGCACTCGCCTGCGCTATCTGCGTGCGGTCGGGCTGGTGAGCGACGGCCGCCTCATGTGCTCGTCGGCGCTCGGTTCGATCGACCTGCCGCTCACCGCGTATGCGCGCGCGCCGGAACCGGGCTCGATGGCCGTCACGCTGCTACGCCAGACGCCGTTCCAGCATGGCATTCCGGTGCTGTCCGTATTCCGATCCACCGCGCGCGGCGCGGGCGTCCTGTATGTGATCGAGGGCGACTACGTGGCCGACGCGCTCGCCCACGGCACCGGCAACGGAGCGGAAACGGCCACGCTGTCGATCGCGGGTGCAGGCCGTCTCGATCAGCACGGGAAGTTCTCGCCGGAAACGGAGGCGGCCCCCGCAGGCGGCAGCACGATCGCTTCGCAGCGCTGGCCGTTCACGGTATCGGTCATCGCATCGGCGCGCTACGCGTCACAGGTCCAGCGCCATTACCGGCTGATCTGCGCGACGATCGTGCTGCTCGCCGACAGCCTTGTGATGGCCGCCTACCTGCTCGCGATGGCGCCGCGGCGGCTGTTGCTGAAAGCCGTGCGCCACGCGCTCAGGCGCGACGAGTTCCATGTGGTGTATCAGCCGATCGTCGACGTGCAGACGCGCAGGACGGTCGGCGTCGAGGCGCTGCTGCGCTGGCACCATCCGAAGTGGGGGGCCATCAGCCCGGCCGTGTTCATCCCGCAGGTGGAATCCAGCACGGTGCTGCCGAAGGTCACCGAATTCGTGCTGCGCACGGCGGTCGCCGAGCTGACCGCGCTGACGCCGTCCGCGCCGCTGCGCATTGCCGTGAACATTGCGCCGCAGGATCTCGAGCGCGGGCGGTTCGTGGCCGACGTCGAGGCAGCGATCCGTGCGCTGCCGCCCGGTTTCACGCTGGTGCTCGAAGTCACCGAGCGCATCCTGCTCGAGAAAAACGCGCGCACCACCGAGATCTTCCATGCACTGCGATCGAAAGGCGCGAAGTTCGCGATCGACGATTTCGGCACGCATCACAGCAATCTCGACATGCTGTCACGCTTTCCGTTCGACTACGTGAAGATCGATCGACAGTTCGTGTCGCAACTGGACAGCGGCAGCTCAAGGCTGATCGAGGGAATCGCAGCCGTCGCGCATCACTACGGCCTGAAGATCATCGCGGAAGGCGTGGAAACGGAAGCGCAGCATCGCGCGCTGCATGCGGTCGGAATCCAGTACGCGCAGGGCTACCTGTACCAGCGGCCGTTGCGCGCGGAGAACCTGCAGCGCGATTTCGCCGGGGCGACGGTGTAACGGCGCCGCCGACGGCGACTACTGCGCGCCGTATTGGCCGCCGAGGCGCACGCGGCCCTGCTCGACCCATCCTTCGAAGTCGTCGCCGGTCTTGCCGTTCACGTACATGATGTCGTACCAGCGCCCGTGCGACTTGTAGACGGTCACCGAATCGCCGGGGACGATGAAGGTGCGCTTCGTGATGCATTGCGCGTCGGGCGCCGAGTAGAAATACGCGCGGCCCGTGCCGATGACCGTGCCGGACGCCGGCGGCCGGAAGTTGTCGTCGGGGCCGTTCGTGGCCGCATCGAGCTTCCCGCAATCGACCGTGCTCTTCGCTTGCGCGCCGTTCGCGCCCAGGCTCGCGCCGAGCACCAGCAGCGCGATGCCCATGCGCATCGTCATTTTCATCATTCGCCCTCCGCACCGTAGTGTTTTTTCCGGTTTGCCGGTTCGCGGCCGGCAGACGCTCGATCCTGCGCGACGGTCGTCACAGTCGTCACCTCGGCGCCGGCCGCGTCCGGATGATACGACTACCGTCGAAATTCACGAAAACGGACCACCGTTGCGAATCATGTCCTATAGTCAGTCAGCAGACATCATTCGACAACGGGACGCATCGACGTCCACGGAGGAGACGTGAAGCTGAAACAGGCCATCGACCGCATTCCGGGCGGGCTCATGCTGGTGCCGATGCTGCTGGGCGCGTGCGTGCACACGTTCGCACCGAACGCCGGCAAGTACTTCGGCTCGTTCACCAACGGCCTGATCGCGGGCACCGTGCCGATCCTCGCCGTCTGGTTCTTCTGCATGGGCGCGACGATCGACCTGCGCGCGACGGGTGTCGTGCTGCGCAAGTCGGGCACGCTGCTCGCGACGAAGATCGTGGTCGCGTGGCTCGCGACGGTGATCGCCGCACGGTTCATCCCCGACGACGGCATCCGCACCGGCCTGTTCGCGGGCCTGTCGCTGCTCGCGATCACGACGTCGATGGACATGACCAACGGCGGCCTCTATGCGGCCGTGATGCAGCAATACGGCACCAAGGAAGAGGCCGGCGCGTTCGTGCTGATGTCGATCGAATCGGGGCCGCTCGTCAGCATGCTGATTCTCGGTGCGGCCGGCGTCGCAGTGTTCGAGACGCGGCTCTTCGTCGGCGCGGTGCTGCCGTTTCTGATCGGTTTCGTGCTCGGCAATCTCGACGTGGAGTTGCGCGAATTGTTCGGCCGCTGCGTGCATCCGCTGATTCCGTTCTTCGGCTTCGCGCTCGGCAACGGCATCGATCTGAACGTGATCGCGAAAAGCGGGCTGCCGGGCATCGCGCTCGGGCTCGCGGTGATCGTCGTGACGGGCGTGCCGTTGATTCTCGCGGACAAGTTCCTGGGCGGCGGCAACGGGACGGCGGGGCTGGCCGCGTCGTCGACGGCCGGCGCCGCGGTCGCGAACCCGGCGATCATCGGCGAGATGATTCCGAAGTTCAAACCGATGGTGCCGGCGGCGACGGCGATCGTCGCGACCGCGTGCCTCGTGACGGCGATTCTCGTGCCGATTCTGACGGCGATGTGGGCGAAACGGGCGGCCAGGGCGTCAGGGGTGCCGGTGCGGGTCGTGACGCGGGCGGCGCATGGTGGGGCGATCGAGCACGAGGGGCATGTTTGAGGGGGTGCCGGTTCGGGTCCGGCCTCACGCACCAACGGCTTTAAACGTGATTCGACACTCTATGTCGATTCACGGTAAATCAAGGGGTTAGCGTCCCTTCCACTGTACAGACGTACAGCACAAATCGACGCGCTTGGGTGATA
>NZ_JACFYV010000306.1:0-6288 GCF_016759955.1 Burkholderia sp. KCJ3K979 | reverse complement strand
GCGTCGGGCCCGCCTCGAATGCGGGCGGCAGCGACGGATCGTCGGCTTTCACGACCAGCACGGTGCAGCCGTTCAGCGTCTCGAAACGCGCACGCGTGTCGTCGTGCGCGACTTCCTTCAAGCCCCAGTCGGCGAAAAAGCGCCGGCAGGTGGCCAGATCGTCGACACCGTACGTGATCTGCTCGATTCCCAAGATGCTCATTGCGTCATTCCCCTTCGCTCAGTTCGCCCACGGCAGCGGCGCGTCGTTCAAGCCCCAGTAGAGGCTCTTCTGCTGCATGTATTCGCGGATGCCGAGACGCCCCTTCTCGCGGCCCATCCCGCTCTCCTTCCAGCCCGAGAACGGCGTGGAGATCGAAAACAGCTTGTACGTGTTGATCCAGACGGTGCCCGTCTCCAGCGCCCGCGCGATGCGCCATGCGCGCTTGTAGTCGCGCGTCCAGATGCCGGCCGCGAGGCCGAACACGCTGTCGTTCGCCTGCGCGATCAGCGACGCCTCGTCGTCGAACGGCATCGCGACCAGCACCGGCCCGAAGATTTCTTCCTGGCAGATGCGCGCGCTGTTCGGCAAGCCTTCGAGAATCGTCGGCTGATAGAAGAAACCGTGCTCGCGCCCGTCACCCGACGGCCGCTCGCCGCCGCACAGCAGCCTGCCGCCCTCTTCCAGCCCGAGCGCGACGTAGCGCTCCACCGATTCGCGATGCTTCGCGGTGATCAGCGGGCCCATCTGCGTGTCGGGCCGCGTCGGGTCGCCCACGCGCAGCTTGCGTGCGCCGGCCACCAGGCGCTGCATGAATGCGTCGTACACCGCGCGCTGCACGAACAGCCGCGAACCGGCGATGCAGGCTTCGCCCGACGAGCTGAAGATGCCGTACAGCACGCCGTTGACCGCGTGATCGAGATCCGCGTCGTCGCACACGATCGTCGGCGACTTGCCGCCGAGTTCGAGCGACACCGGCATCAGCTTCTCGGCCGCGATGCGCGCGATGCCGCGGCCCACTTCGGTGCCGCCGGTGAACGACACCTTCTTCACGAGCGGATGACGCACGAGCACGTCGCCGATCACCGAACCCTTGCCCGGCAGCACGCTCAGCACGCCCTTCGGCACGCCGGCCTCCTCGCAGATGCGCGCCAGCGCGAGCGACACGAGCGGCGTGACTTCGGCCGGCTTGAGCACCACCGCGTTGCCGCCGGCCAGCGCCGGTGCGAGTTTCTGCGCATCGGATGCGATCGGCGAATTCCACGGCGTGATCGCCGCGATCACGCCGATCGGCTCGTACACGCTCATCGTCAGGTAGTCGCCGCGCGAGGGCGTCAGCTCTTCGTCGAGCGTCTCGAGGCAGGCCGCGAAATAGCGGAACGTGTTCGCGGCGCTGGCCACCAGTACGCGCGTCTCGCCGATCGGCTTGCCGTTGTCGCGGCGCTGCAGGTTCGCGAGCGCTTCGTGGCGCTGCATGATCAGGTCGGCGATGCGGTACAGCACCTGCGCGCGCTGGTGCGGCTTCAGGCCGGCCCAGTCGGCGCGACGCCACGCGGCGTCGGCCGCCACGACGGCGTCGGCCGCGTCTTCCGCGTTCGCCGTCGACACTTCCATGTTCACCGACTGGTCGGCCGGATAGATGCTCGTGTAACGCGCGCCACGGCCGCGCCGCCACTCGCCGCCGATCAGGATGTTGCCGTCGGGTACGAGGCTCGTATCGAAAGGAGTCATGTCACAAGTCCCACAAATCTGTCTCTGCACATCCGCCCTCGCCGTGGCGCGGGCGGATGCTCGATGGTCCGGTCAGATCACGCAGCAGGCCGCGCGGTTGCGCAGCGCGCGAATCGCGCTGTACGCCGTCAGCGCGGACGTCTTCGGGTTGTCGGGCAGCGGCTTGCCGCTCATCTCCAGCGACATCTCGCCGAATGCGCCGCGCGCGGTGATGCGGTGCACGTTGCGCTCGACGGCCGGATCGGCGATCAGCCGCACGTGCGTCGCGTCGAGGCCGAGGCCCGCGAGCGCCACCGTCGCCGCGACGTTCGCGTTCTTCGGATACAGCCGCGCGGCGTCGCGCGCGCTGCCTTCGAAGATCACCTTTTCCTCGGTCATCGCGCGCAAGTCGCACAATTCCTCGGCCGGCGTGCCGAGCCAGCCGAGCGGCGGCTTGCGGCCGACGTACCGGACTTCGTCGAGGCCGCCTTCCTTCGCGGACGCCAGCGCGTCGATGCCGCCGATCGCGCCGGACAGCAGCGTCACCGTCGTGCCGCCTTCGTCGGCGGCCCGCGACAGCACGTCGAGCAGCGCGAGATCGGACAGCGCGCCGATCGATGCGACCGCGCAGTCCGTGCCGGCTTTCAGCAGCGGCACGACGTGATCGACGAGCGCGCCGTGGCCCGCGCATTCGAGCGCGAACTCCGGGCGGCGAGCCAGCGCGTCGACCGACGACACGACCTCCACCGCGCCGCCGAGCTCGCGCTGCACCGCCGCGCGCTGGTGTTCCGGCACGATCACGTGCGCGACGCGCAACGACGCATCGTGCTCGACCGCGCGGTACACGGCCGCGCCGATCGCGCCGAAGCCGATCATCGCGACGTCGACGGGGGCGCGCGCCCGCTTTTGCCCGTTATGCATACTGGCGCTCCGTCGGCGCTTCCTTCTTCACCGGCGGCCCCGCGAAGTTCGACGCGAACGAGCCCACCGACAGCATGTCGACCTCGACCATCACCGGCCCCTCCTTCGCGATCCCGTCGCGCACGATCGCTTCGGCCTGGTCGAGCGACGTGATCCGGTAGTGCGTGAGGCCGAAGCTCGCGCAGAACTGCGCGAAATCGGGCTGGTGCAATTGCACGAAGCAGCGACGGCCGCCGTAATGCGCGTCCTGGATGTTGCGGATCACGCCGTAGCACTGGTCGTTCATCAGCACGATCATCACGTTCGCGTTTTCCTGCACGGCCGTGACGAGCTCGCCGACGTTGACCATCAGGCCGCCGTCGCCGACCAGGCAGACCGTCTTCGCCGCCGCGCCCGCGAGCGCCGCGCCGATACCCATCTGGATGCCCTGGCCGATGCCGCCGCCGAGCGCATGCACGCCCGAGCGCGGCTCGAAGATCTTCAGCAGACGGTTGCCCCACGTGCTGTTCGAGATCGTCACGTCGCGCACCCAGTTGTAGTCGCGGCCCACCGCGCCCTGCAGCGTGTCGACGAGCTTCTTGTACGGCCCGAGGCCCTTCGCCACGTCGGCCACAGCCTCCTCGCGGGCTGCCGCCAGATCAGCCGCGAATTGCGGATCGACCGACAGGCGGCCTTCGAGGCGGTCGGCCAGCTCGGCCAGCACGCGCTTCGAATCGCCATGCACGAACAGCGCGTTGCGATAGCCGCGGTTGTCGGCAAGCGCGTCGGCATCGACGCGGAACAGCGGCTGCGGCAGCGCGAGCTTGTACTTCAGCGTTTCGTTGCCGCGCAGCCGCGAGCCGACCACGACGAGCGCGTCGCAGGTCTTGTAGAACGCTTCGACGGACGCATGCACGTTGAACGCGCCGAGTGTCGCCGGATGATCTTCCGGCAGCACGCCGCGGCCCTGCACGCTCGTCACGACGCCGAAGCCGAGCTTCACGAGGCGTTCGACTTCCTCGCGTGCATGGCGCGCGCCGCCGCCGAGCCACAGCAGCGGGCGGCGCTTGGCCGCGAGCGCGTCGGCGAGCTTCGCGACGCGGGCGCTGTCGTGCTCGCGCACCGCGACGTGCGCCGGCGCGAGGTCTTCCGGCCATTCGATTTCGGCTGCCTGGATGTCGATCGGAATCTCGACGGATACGGGGCCCGTCGGCGCCGTCTGCGCGATGCGCACGGCTTCGCGGATCGTCGGCAGCACGGTTTCGACGGTGCGCACGCGGAACGCGGCCTTCGAGATCGAGTCGAGCATCGACAACTGGTCGGGCGCTTCGTGGATGTACGCGAGATCCCGGTCGAGATACGGCGTCTCGATCTGCCCGGTGACGTGCAGCAGCGCGGTGCCGGCCGTCAGTGCCTCGACCATCGCGCCGGCCGCATTGCCAGCCGCCGTGCCCGTGCTCGTGAACGCGACGCCCAGGCCGCCCGACACGCGGGCCAGCCCGTCGGCCATGTTCAGCGCACCCGCTTCCCCGCGCGCACCGACATACCGGATGTTGCCGCGCGAGTTGATCGCGTCGAGGATCGGCATGTTGTGGATCGAGATGACACCGAATGCGGTCTTCACGCCGCACTGCTCGAGAAAGGCGGCAATCAGCTCGCCAACCGTGGTTTTTTCAGACATGGCGTGCAAAGCCTCCAGAAACGTCGATATGGCTGCCCGTCGTGTAGGACGACAGATGCGTTGCGAGATAAAAAAGTGCCCAGGCGGCCTCGTCAGGCTTGCCGAAGCGATTCAGCGGAATGTGCTTCTTGCGGGCGAGCGCGCCCGTCCAGTCTTCCCAGCTTTCGCCGGGCTGCGCCTGCGTGTCGTAACGGCGGCGCCACTGTCCCGACTCGACGATGCCGATCAGGATCGAGTTCACGCGGATGCGCTGCGGCGCGAGTTCGGTCGCGAGCGACTTCACGAGGCTCAGCACGCCCGCGCGCGCCGACGACGTCGCGACCATGTGCGGCTCCGGCTGCAGCGCGAGCAGCGAGTTCACGCAGGTGATCGTCGGCGCGGCCGCGTCGCGCAGCAGCGGCAGGAATGCGCGCGTCGGGCGGATGATGCTGAAGTACTTCAGTTCGAGTTCTTCGCGCCAGGCGTCGTCGGTCGTATCGGCAAAGGTCGACACGCGGCCCTGGCCGGCGTTGTTGACCAGCATGTCGGCGCGGCCGAAGCGGTCGGACACGGCCTGTGCGAAGGCGGTCACGTCGGCTTCGTCGAGCACGTCGCAGCGCGCGGCCAGCAGCTGTGCGCCTGCGTACTTGTCGCGCAGCATCGCTTCGGCGCGTGCGAGGCGGTCGTCGTCGCGGCCACAGATGGCGACCGACGCGCCGGCCTGCAGGAACCGCTCGGCCGTCGCGAGGCCGATGCCGGACGAGCCGCCCGTCACCACCGCCACTTGCCCGGTCAGATCGATCTGGATCATCGGAGTCCTAAAGCTTTGAGAAACGTGTGCTCGTCATCCGAGCGGTAATTGAGCCGCCGCGACAATTCCGCCGCTGCGCGCTGCACCTTGTCGATCAGCCCGTCCGCGATCAGCGCCGCGTCGATCTCCGGACGCGGCACCGTCACCGTGATGCACGCGACGATCCTCTGCGTCTCGTTGCGTACCGGCGCCGTGACGACCGAGATCCCGCGCTCGAACGACGAATTGCTGACGCCGTAGCCGCGCAGCGCATCCTCGCGGATCACGTCGTACAGCGCGTCGACCGTTTCCGGCGTCGCGCTCGTCATCCGGTTCAGCGCGCCTTCCGGATACAGCGCGTGCAGTTCCTTCAGCGACAGGTCGCCCATCAGCACGTGGCCGTGCGTCGTCGCGTGCGCGGGCAGCCGGGTGCCGACGTTCACGCGGATCGAGCTGAACACCGGCGACTGGCTCTGCGCCTTCGCGACGAACACCACGTCGCGGCCGTCGCGAATCACGATGTGCGTCGTGAAGCCGGTCGCGTCGCGCAGGCTCTCGATCACCGGCAGGCCGAGATCGGTCAGTTCCAGCGAGCTCAGGTATTCGAAGCCGAGCCGCAGCACGGCGATGCCGAGCTTGTAGTTGCGATCCTTGTCCGCGCGTTCGAGAAAACCGAGCGATTCGAGCGTCTGCAGCAGACGGAACACCGTCGTGCGCGGAATGCCGAGCCGTTTCGACAGCTCGGGCGCGCCGAGCACGGGCTCGCGCGGCGAGAATTCGGCGAGAATCCGCAGCCCGCGTTCGAGGCCCGGCACGACGTAGCTGGCTTCCGCCTTCGCGTGGTCGGATTCGTTTTGTTGCAGCGGTTCGCTCATGCCAGCCCCCGCTGCGGGTCGCACTGACGACAGAACGTATCGATCAGCGCGGAATAAACGGCCGGCGCTTCCACGTAGCCGGCATGCCCTGCCTGCGGAATCACCTGCAGCCCGACGTGCGCGGCCGCGGCGATCCGCTCGCACGCGGCGGGCGGCGTGATCGCGTCGTTCGCGCCGACGGCCACGGCCGTGCGGCCGCGAAAGCCGGCGAGATCGGCCGCGAGATCGGCGTTCGCGAGCAGATGCGTGGCCTGCGCATAGCCGGCCGGCACGATGCGCGCCATGTTCCAGCGCACCCATGCCTTTGCCTCCTCGTTCGCGAAGCCGGACAGCATGTTGCCGCTGCGCTGCTCGGCGAGCCCGGCCGGGCCGA
>NZ_JACFYV010000305.1:0-6366 GCF_016759955.1 Burkholderia sp. KCJ3K979 | reverse complement strand
GCATCCGCCTCGCGGTCGAGATCGTGCGGCGGGTGCGCGAGCGTGTCGGCACGAACTTCATCGTCATCTACCGGCTGTCGATGCTCGATCTCGTCGAAGGCGGCTCGACGCTCGACGAGGTGATCCGGCTCGCGCAGGCGATCGAGGCGGCCGGCGCGACGATCCTCAATACCGGCATCGGCTGGCACGAGGCGCGCATTCCGACCATCGCGACCAAGGTGCCGCGCGCCGCGTATGCGTGGGTGACGCGGCAACTGATGGGCAAGGTCGGGATCCCGCTTGTCGCGACCAACCGGATCAACACGCCGGAAGTCGCCGAGCAACTGCTCGCCGACGGCTATGGCGACATGGTGTCGATGGCGCGGCCGTTTCTCGCCGATGCCGAGTTCGTCCGCAAGGCGCGGGAAGGGCGCGCGGACGAAATCAACACGTGCATCGGTTGCAACCAGGCGTGCCTCGACCATACGTTCAGCGGCAGGATCACGTCGTGCCTCGTGAATCCGCGTGCGTGTCATGAAACCGAGCTCGTGATCCAGCCCGCGCCGCGCCGCAAGCGGATCGCGGTGGTCGGCG
This sequence comes from Burkholderia sp. KCJ3K979, assembly GCF_016759955.1. Classification (NCBI taxonomy): domain Bacteria; kingdom Pseudomonadati; phylum Pseudomonadota; class Betaproteobacteria; order Burkholderiales; family Burkholderiaceae; genus Burkholderia; species Burkholderia sp. KCJ3K979. Next base: position 5,793 of record NZ_JACFYV010000305.1, on the reverse strand, counting down.
CCGGGCCGGCGGGCCTCGGCTTCGCGGTCACGGCGGCCGAACGCGGTCATGCGGTCACGCTGTACGAAGCGGGCGCCGAGATCGGCGGCCAGTTCAACATCGCGAAGAAGGTGCCGGGCAAGGAAGAGTTCAACGAGACGCTGCGCTATTTCCGCCGGCAGATCGAATTGCGCGGCATCGCGCTGCACGTCAACACGCGTGCGACCGCCGAGATGCTGCTGCAGGGCGAATTCGACGAGGTGGTGATCGCGACGGGCATCGTGCCGCGCACGCCGCCGATCGACGGCATCGGGCATCCGAAAGCGCTCGGCTATCTCGACGTGCTGCGCGACGACAAGGCCGTGGGCCGCAGCGTCGCGATCGTCGGCGCGGGCGGCATCGGCTTCGACGTCGCCGAATATCTCGTTCATCGCGACGCTGGCGAACGTGTCGACGCTGACCGGTTCTTCAGCGAATGGGGTGTCGACCGGTCGTATGCGAATGCCGGCGGGCTGGGTGTCGCGCGGCCCGAGCCGGCGGCGCGGCACGTACATCTGCTGCAGCGCAAGGCGTCGAAGGTCGGCGACGGGCTCGGCAAGACCACCGGATGGATTCACCGTACGGCGCTGAAGGCGCGCGGCGTCGGGATGTCGTCGGCGGTCACGTACCGGCGCATCGACGATGAAGGTCTTCACGTGACGATCGACGGCGTCGAGCAGATGCTGCCGGTGGACAACGTGGTGATCTGCGCGGGGCAGGAGCCGTCGCGCGAGCTGGCGGAGCAACTGCAGGCAGCCGGATGCCGCGTGCATCTGATCGGCGGCGCATGCGAGGCCGCCGAGCTCGATGCGAAGCGCGCGATTCACCAGGGCACGACGCTGGCCGCGACCCTTTGATACCGATTCGTTTCTTCCCCCGTCCAACCACGTTACTGGAGACTGCGATGACGCACTCGCCGCTGAATGTTCATCCTGCCGTCGCGAAATCGCTCGACGCATGGCACGCGATGGTCGAACGCAAGGATTTCGGCACGCTGGAATCGATCGTCCATCCGGACGCCACGTTCCGTTCGCCGATGGCGTTCAAGCCGTACGGGCCGGCACCCGCGCTGCTGATGGCGCTGCGCACGGTGATCACGATCCTCGAGAACTTCACGTATCACCGCCAGTTCGCGACCGACGACGGCAAGAGCGTCGTACTGGAGTTCGGCGCGACCATCGGCGACAAGGCGTTGAAGGGAATCGACATGATCCGCTTCGACGACGACGGCCGGATCGTCGACTTCGAGGTGATGATCCGGCCGTTCAATGCGCTGCAGGCGCTCGGCGCGGAGATGGGCGCGCGGCTCGGGCAGCAGTTGCCGGCGTTCAAGACCGGCGGTTGAGCGGGGTGGCGGCTAGCGTGCAACCGACTTGCGGCCGCGTTGCGGAGCCCCGCGCGCGAGGTTGTGCGCGGCCTCGACGAGGCGCGCGGCGAGCATGCGCGTGCGCGGATGCTCGCATTCGCGGCACGTAACCGGCCGTAGCGCGACAAGTTCGGCTTCCCGCTGTAGCCGCGCGGGGCGATAACTCAAGCTGTCGAAACCCTGACGGATCAAGTTGATATATTGTATCATCTGACGTTTTCGTCGCCGGCCGGCCGGGCTACCCGGGCCGGCCGCGTGCGGCGACACCAACGAAGATCGATACGACGTGACGAGAACCGGACATACCCCGGCGCGCGGGGAGCGGCGCCATGCCGCGCCGCGCCGGACCACGGGCGCCTGGCGCACTCGCGCGGCACGCAGGTGCACGACCTTGCTGGGCTGCGCGATGGCCACCACCGGCGCGCTGGCCGCCGAAGCTGCGGCGTCGGCGCCGGACGACCGGCACGCGCTGCCGGCGATCAACGTCACCGCGTCGTCCGCGTCGGCCGGTCCGCTGACGCAACCGCTCGAAACGGGCTCGCGGCTCGGGCTCGCCAGTCTCGACACGCCCGCGAGCGTCGAAACCGTCACGGCCGATACGATCGACGCACGCGGCGATCGCACGGTGCTCGACGCGGTCACGCGCACGGCCGGCTTTGCGAGCGCGATCGCACCGGGCACCGGCGGCACCGCGTTGAGCGTGCGCGGCTTCAGCGGACAGGAATCGGTGATGACGCTGCTCGACGGCGTGCGGCTGATGCCGGCGGCCGGCACGATCACGTTTCCGTTCGACACGTGGTCGGTCGCGCGCATCGAGGTGCTGCGCGGGCCGGCATCGGTGCTGTACGGCGAAGGGGCGATCGGCGGAGTCGTGAACGTGGTGCCGAAGCGGCCGCAGCGCACGCGCGAGACGACGCTGCAGGCGGGCGTCGGCCCCGACGGCGCGAAGCGCTTCGCGTTCGATACGACGGGCGCGCTCGGCCCGCGGCTGTCGTACCGCTTCTACGCAAGCGATGCGCGTGCGAACGGTCTCGCCGAGCGGGCCGACACGCATACGACGGCCATCGGCGGCGCGCTGACGTTCGACGTGAGCCCGCAGCTCACGCTGACGCTCGACTACGACTACGGGCGCCAGATGCCGGCGACCTACTATGGCGTGCCGGCGCCGCACGGCGTGCTCGATCCGTCGCTGCGCAAGCTGAACTACACGGTCGGCGACGCGACGATTTCGTACTACGACCAGTGGACGCGCCTGTCGGCCAGCTACCGGCCCGCGCCCGGCGTGACGATCAGCAACCAGCTCTACTACCTGACATCGAACCGTCACTGGCGTAACGCCGAGTCATATGTGCTCGACCCCGCGACGGGACGCGTCACGCGCGGCGACTATCTCGACATCGGCCATCATCAGCGGCAGATCGGCGACCGGCTGAGCGCGCGTTTCGACGGGATGCTGTTCGGTCGCGCGAACCGTTTCGTCGTCGGCACGGAATTCAGCCAGATCACGTTCAGCGGCGTCAACAATTCGCCGTACGGCGGCGAAACGACGGTGCCCGCGCACGGCTTCGATCCTGGTGTGTTCACGAGCCCCGATCCGACCGTGCCGCAATTCAGCACGCGCGCACGGCAGGCGGCGGTATTCGCGGAGAACCGGCTCGAGGTGCTGCCGCGGCTCGCGTGGGTGAGTGGCCTGCGCTACGACCATATCGCGTTCAGTCGCGAGCAGGCGGAGACCGGCGCGGGCTTCGACAAGCGGTTCGCGAACGTCGGCTGGCGCACCGGTGTCGTGTTCGACATCGCGCCGACGTTCACCGCCTATGCGCAGTACACGACGGGCGCGGAGGGCGTCGGCTCGCTCGTGACGCTGTCCGCGTCGCAGATGAACGTCCGGCTCGCGACCGGCGAACAGTGGGAAGCCGGGCTCAAGCAGACGCTGCTCGACGGGCGCGCGTACTGGACGTTCGCGGTGTACGACATCACGAAGCGCAACCTGCTCAGCACCGATCCGTTCAATCCGGCGCTGCGCCAGCAGGTCGGCCGGCAGTCGTCGCGCGGCGTCGAGCTGACCGGCGGCGCGCGGCTGTCGCACGGCTGGACGATCGATGCGAACGTCGCGTTGCTGCGTGCGCGCTACGACGCATTCAACCAGACGGTCGGCGGCGCGACGGTGTCGCGGGCCGGCAACGTGCCGTCGGGCGTGCCGCAGCAGACCGCGAACCTGTGGCTCGGCTGGGCGTTCGCCGAGCGCTGGCACGTGAATGCGGGCGTGCGTTACGTCGGCGCGACCTACGGCGACGATGCGAATCGCGTGCAGGTGCCGTCGTATACGGTGTTCGATGCGTCGCTGCGCTGGCAGCCGACGTCGCGCACCGAGCTCGCGCTGTATCTGCGCAATCTCGCGAACCGCACGTACGCGGTGACGACGTCGAACGGCGGCGAGCAATGGCTGCTCGGCCCGTCGCGCTCGGCGGAGCTCGTCGCGACGATGCGCTTCTAGGGCGGCACGACATGCGTCCCGTCAAACACATGCTCGACATCGAACGCGTGAGCTGGTCTCCCGGCGGCGCGGTCGACGTGCTCGATTCGGTGACGCTGACGGTGGCCGAAGGCGAGTTCGTCGGGCTGGTCGGCCCGAACGGCAGCGGCAAGACGAGCCTGCTGCGCTGCGTGTTCCGCTACGCGCAGCCCGACGCGGGGCGCGTCGCGCTCGACGCGCAGGACGTGTGGCGCATGCGGCCGCGCGCAGTCGCACAGCGCATCGCGGTGCTGCAGCAGGAAGCGCCCGACGATTTCGGGTTGACGGTCGACGAGCTGGTCGGCATGGGCCGCACGCCGCACAAGCGGGCGTTCGATGCGGAGTCGGCCGACGACCGCCGGATCGTCGAATCCGCGCTGCACGATGTGGGCCTCGTCGAGCGTCGCGCGCAGCGTTTTGCGTCGCTGTCGGGCGGCGAGAAGCAGCGCGCGCTGCTGGCCCGCGCACTCGCGCAGCAACCCGAGCTGCTGTTGCTCGACGAACCGACCAACCATCTCGACCTGCGTCACCAGCTCGAACTGCTCGCGCGCGTGCGCCGCCTCGGCATCGCGACGCTCGCGACGATTCACGACCTCAATCTCGCGGCCGCGTATTGCGACCGGCTCCATGTGCTCGCGCACGGCCGCGTCGTCGCGTCCGGCGCGCCGGACGACGTGCTGACCGAAGCGCTGATGCGCGACGTGTTCGGCGTCGCCGCACTCGTCGATCGCCATCCCGCCACGGGCCGCCCGCGCATCACGCCGCTTCATCCGGAATGACCACCATGCCGTTTCCTCTCCTGTCTTTCGTCGCCCGCCGGCTGGTCGCAGCTGCCGTGCTCGGCGGCGCGGCCGCGCACGCGCTCGCCTATCCCGTCACCGTGCGCAGTTGCGATCGCGACGTGACGTTCGAGCGCGCACCGACGCGCGCGGTGAGCAACGACGTGAACCTGACCGAAATGATGCTCGCGCTCGGCCTGAAGGACCGGCTCGTCGGCTATACGGGCATCGGCGGCTGGAAGACGGGCACCGCGCGCGTGCGCGACGCGTTGCGCGGCGTGCCCGAACTGGCGAGCCAGTATCCGTCGCTGGAAGTGCTGGCCGCCGCGCGCGCCGATTTCTATCTCGCGGGCTGGAACTACGGGATGCACGTCGGCGGGCCGGTGACACCGGCGACGCTCGCGCCGTTCGGCATCCGCACCTACGAACTGACCGAATCGTGTTCGCACGTGATGAAGCAGTCGGCCGCGTCGTTCGACGACGTGTTCCGCGACCTGACCAATCTCGGTCGCATCTTCGGTGTCGATGCGCGCGCCGCGCAGGTCGTCGCCGGGATGCGCGCGCGGCTCGCGGCGGTGTCGCGCGCGATCGGGCGCCCGGCGCCGCTGCGCGTGTTCGTGTACGACAGCGGCACCGACAAGCCGATGACCGCGGGCGGGCTCGCGATGCCGACCGCGTTGCTCGCGGCGGCGGGCGCGCGCAACGTGATGGACGACCTGCCGCGCAGCTGGACGCAGGTGAGCTGGGAAAGCGTGGTCGCGCGCGATCCGCAGGTGATCGTGATCGTCGACTATTCGGCGGTCACGGCCGCGCAGAAGCAGCAGTTCCTGTCGAGCCAGCCGGCGCTCGCGCGCGTGGCCGCGATTCGCGACCGGCGCTTCGTCGTGATTCCGTACGATGCCGCGACGCCCGGCCCGGAGAACGTCGCGGCGGTCGAGACGCTGGCCCGCGCGCTGTATCCGGCCGCATTCGCCGGAGCGGCACGATGAGCGTGCGCGGGCAGGCGGCGCGGCTCGACATGCGCGTGGTGCTGCCGGGGCTGGCCGTGCTGCTGATCGTGTCGATCGTCGTGTCGGCCGCGTTCGGTCCCGCGCCGATCGCGATGCCGGCCGCGG
>NZ_JACFYV010000304.1:0-6398 GCF_016759955.1 Burkholderia sp. KCJ3K979 | reverse complement strand
CGCATTCACGACGATGCCGCGCTCGACCGCGAGGCCCGCATCGCGCGCCAGTTCATCGGCGGCGGTTTCATCGGTCTCGAAGTCGCGGCGTCGGCGCGTCGGCGCGGCTGCCGCGTGACCGTGCTCGACGCGGCGCCGCGACTGCTCGGCCGCGCTGTGCCGGAAGCCATCGCGACGCGCGTGCATGCGGCGCACGATGCGCAGGGCGTGGCGATTCGCCTGAACCGAAAGCCGGTTGCGATCGAGCGGACGTCGGGCGGTGCGCTGGCCGTCGTGCTCGACGACGGCGACACGCTGCTCGCCGACACGGTCGTGGCCGGCATCGGCATCGAACCGGCCGATGAACTGGCGCGCGATGCGGGCCTCGCGGTCGAGCGCGGCATCGTCGTGAATGCGCAGCTCGAGACATCGGCGCGCGGCATCTACGCGGCCGGCGACGTCGCGGTGTTTCCGAGCGCGTTATCGGGCCAGCCGGTTCGACAGGAGACCTGGCACGGCGCCGAGACGCAAGCGCACGTCGCCGCCCGCAACATGCTCGGTGCGGGCGAAGCGTATCGCGACACGCCGTGGTTCTGGTCCGATCAATACGATGCGCAGTTGCAGGTGGCCGGGGAGCCGGCGCTCGGTACGCAGTCGGTCGCACGCAGCCTTGGCGACGATGCGGAAATCCATTTCCATTTCGATGCGCTCGCGCGGCTCGTCGCGGCGAGCGGCTTCGGGCGGGCGGCGGGATTCGTGAAGGAAATGCGCGTGGCGAGGATGCTGGTCGAACGCGGGATCGACGTGACGCCGGCTGCGGTCGCGGACGTCGACGTGAAGCTGAAGTCGCTGGTGACGGCCGTGAATGACCGGTAGCGGAAAGGAGGGAAATGAAGCGCGCGGCAGCGAACGCCGCGCGCTTCGTTCAGACCGCGATCAGGCCATCGCGTGCAGGCGCAGATACAGGCCGGCTGCCGCCGCGCCGCCGAGCAGCGGGCCGACGACGGGCACCCACGCATAGCGCCAGTCGCTGTCGCGCTTGCCGGGAATCGGCAGCAGCGCATGCATGATGCGCGGCGACAGGTCGCGCGCGGGGCTCATCGCGTAGCCGGTCGGGCCGCCGAGCGAGATGCCGATGCCGAGCACGAGCAGGCCGACGGGCAACGCGTCGAGTGCGCCGAGGCCGACTTGCGGCGACGCGAGATACAGCACGCCGAGGATCAGCACGAACGTGCAGATCGCTTCGGTCAGCACGTTGTGCGTGGTGCTGCGGATCGCCGGCGCCGTGCAGAACACCGCGAGCTTCAGGTCCGCATCGGCTTCCTTCGCGAAGTGCTGGCGATACGCGAGCCACACGAGCAGCGCGCCCGCCATCCCGCCGAGCATCTGCGCGAGCACGTAGCCGCCGACTTTCGACCACGCGAACTTGCCCGCGAGCGCGAGGCTGATCGTGACGATCGGGTTCAGGTGCGCGCCGCTGAACGACGCGGTCACGTAGACCGCGACGAATACCGCCATCGCCCAGCCCATCACGATCACGATCAGATCCGCGCCTTTGCCCTTGGTCTTTGCAAGCAGCACGTTTGCGACCGCGCCGTTGCCGAGCAGCACGAGGATCGCCGTGCCGATGAATTCTGCAATATAAGGTGACATGATTGTCTCTCGAAGTCACGGCGGACTCGCGCGCTGCGCGGTCCGCCGGTGTTGTTGTATGTCGTTTGATATTGTTCGGATTACTGGGTGTCGTCGGCCCACGCCTTCGCGGCGCGCACCGCACGCTGCCAGCCGGCCATGCGCTGCTCGACCTGCTCCTTCGGCATCGACGGTGCGAAGCGGCGATCGAGCTGCCACTGGTCGCGCACTTCGTCGAGGTTCTTCCAGTAGCCGATCGCGAGACCCGCGAGGTAGGCCGCGCCGAGCGCGGTCGTCTCGGTGATCTGCGGACGCACCGCGTCGACGCCGAGCAGGTCGGCCTGGAACTGCATCAGCAGGTCGTTCGCGCTGGCGCCGCCGTCGACGCGCAACTCGCCGATGCTGATGCCCGAATCGGCTTCCATCGCGGCCAGCACGTCGAGCGACTGATACGCGATCGCATCGAGCGCCGCGCGCGCGAGATGCGCGGCGCTCGTGCCGCGCGTGACGCCGAACACCGAGCCGCGCGCCCGCGCGTTCCAGTGCGGTGCGCCGAGACCGGCGAACGCGGGCACGAGATACACGCCGTCGGTGTGCGGCACGGTCGCGGCGAGCGCCTCGATTTCCGCGGCCGTCTTGATGAGGCCGACGCCGTCGCGCAGCCACTGCACGACCGCGCCCGCGATGAAGATGCTGCCTTCGAGCGCGTACTGCACGTCGTCGCCGATCTGCCAGGCGATCGTCGTGACGAGGTTGTTCTTCGATTCGATCGGCTTGTCGCCGGTGTTCATCATCAGGAAGCAGCCGGTGCCGTAGGTGTTCTTTACCATGCCCGAGGTCGTGCACATCTGGCCGAACAGCGCCGCGTGCTGGTCGCCGGCGATGCCCGCGAGCGGGATCTTCGATGCGAACACGGTGGTCTTGGTGTGGCCGTAGATTTCCGACGATGCCTTCACTTCCGGCAGCATGCTGCGCGGGATGTCGAGCAGTTCGAGCAGCTCGCTGTCCCATTCGCGCGTATGGATGTTGAACAGCATCGTGCGCGACGCGTTCGTCACGTCGGTCACGTGCAGTTCGTGCTTCGTGAAGTTCCACACGAGCCAGCTGTCGACGGTGCCGAACGCGAGCTTGCCCTGGCGCGCCTTGTCGCGCGCGCCCGGCACGTTGTCGAGGATCCAGCGGATCTTCGTCGCGGAGAAGTACGAGTCGATCGGCAGGCCGGTCTTCGCGCGCACCTTCGCTTCGAGGCCCTGCTTCTTCAGCGAGTCGCAGAAATCGGCGGTGCGGCGATCCTGCCAGACGATCGCGTTGTAGACCGGCTGGCCCGTCTCGCGATCCCAGACGATGGTCGTTTCGCGCTGGTTCGTGATGCCGATCGCCGCGATCGACGTGCCGTTCAGGCCCGTGCGCGTGACGGCTTCCGCGGCGACGCCGGCTTGCGTCGACCAGATTTCCTGCGGGTCGTGCTCGACCCAGCCGGGTTGCGGGTAGATCTGTTCGAATTCCTTCTGGGCGATCGATACGATGTTGCCCTGGCGATCGAACAGCATCGCGCGGGAACTCGTGGTGCCCTGGTCAAGCGCGAGGATGTACTGGTCCTGCATGTCTCTCATCTCCATCCGTGGATTGGCTTAGTTGTGATGCGCGCCGCATGTGGGGCGGCGCGTCGGTGAATCAACGTCGGTCAGGCAAAACTACCATTGCAACTGCATTCGGATTACGCATGCGGCGCATGCGCGGCGGCGAACCATGCGTCGACCGCGGCGGTCACCGCATCGAGCGTGCCGGGCGCGACGTGCAGGCCGAGCTTCGAGCGGCGCCACAGGACGTCCTGCGCGCAGGTCGCCCATTCGGCGTCGCGCAGGTAGCGCAGTTCGGCGTCGTGGATGCCCGGCGCGATTTCGGCGCCGAGATCGGCGAGCGACTTCGCGCCGTCGACCACGCGCTCCGCACGCGTGCCGTACGCACGTGCATAGCGGCGCGCAAGCGCGGCGGGCAGCCACGGATGACGTTTCGCGAACGCGCTGGCGAACCCGTCGAACTTCGCGTCCGCGATGTCGCCGCCCGGCAGCGCGACGCCGGCGGTCCAGGTCTTCGCATCGCGGCCGAGCGCACGGCACAGCATGTCGCCGGCTTCTTCCGCGAGCTTGCGGAACGTCGTGATCTTGCCGCCGAACACCGACAGCAGCGGGGCGCCCGCGCCATCGTCGAGTTCGAGGCGATAGTCGCGCGTGACGGCCGATGCGTTCGCCGCGTTCTCGTCTTCCAGCAGCGGGCGCACGCCCGAATAGGTCCAGTGCACGTCGGCCGGCGAGATCTTGCGCTTGAAGTAGCGGTTGATCGAATCGCACAGGTATTGCGTCTCGTCGCGATCGATCGCGACCTTCGCGGGATCGTTCGTGTATTCGACGTCGGTCGTGCCGATCAGCGTGAAGTCGTGCTCGTACGGAATCGCGAAGATGATCCGCTTGTCCGGGTTCTGGAAGATGTACGCGTGATCGTGATCGAACAGGCGGCGCGTGATGATGTGGCTGCCCTTCACGAGCCGCACGCTATGATGCGCGCCGCGGCCGAGCGCGCCGTGCAGCACCTCGCCGACCCACGGGCCGGCCGCGTTCGCGATCGCGCGCGCATGCACGACGCGGATCGAACCGTCGGCGTGCTGCAGCCGCGCTTCCCATTCGTCGCCGCGGCGTTCGGCGGAAACGAGCTTCGTGCGCGTCAGGATCTCGGCGCCGCGCTCCTTCGCATCCATCGCGTTCAGCACGACGAGGCGCGCGTCGTCGACCCAGCCGTCGGAATACACGAAGCCGCGCTTGATCGAGTCGATCAGCGGCGCGCCGGCCGCATGGCGGCGCATGTCGATGCCGCGCGAGCCGGGCAGCAGCTCGCGTTTCGCGAGGTGATCGTAGAGGAACAGGCCGATGCGGATCAGCCAGGCCGGGCGCAGGTTCGGCATGTGCGGCATCACGAAGCGCAGCGGCCACATGATGTGCGGCGCCGCGCGCAGCAGCGTTTCGCGTTCCTGCAGCGCCTTGCGCACCAGCCCGAACTCGTTGTACTCGAGGTAACGCAGGCCGCCGTGAATCAGCTTCGTGCTGGACGACGACGTGTGCGACGCGAGGTCGTCCTGCTCGCAGAGCATGACCGACAGGCCGCGGCCGGCCGCATCGCGCGCGATCCCCGCGCCGTTGATGCCGCCGCCGACGACGAGCAGATCGTAGCGATTCGGTTGGGTCACCTGCTGTCCTTATCGTCTGTTGAAATAGGGCGAACATGAAATGTTCGAATTCGAAATTTAACGAACGAAATCGAAAAAGTAAAGTTCGAAAAAGCGGGGCCAGTAGCGCGTGACACGATCCCGGACGATACTGGCGGAATCGACCGTTTCGCGAGGTGAATCATGCGTATTGGGATGTGGGCCGGCGCGTGCGCCGTCCTTCTGGCGGGGTGCAGTGCGGGGATGCCGCCGCTTGCCGGCAACTGGCGGGCGCCGTCGTTCGTCGACCTGCAGACGTCGTGCGGCGGCGCGGCGCGCGACTGGGGCGCGGACGCGCAGCCGGTCTACTCGACGCTGTACGACGCGTATGTGGCGAAACGGTATCGCGGGCTGACCGAAGCGAACTATTGTGCGTTCGTAAACGAACTTTCGACCCACTATGTGGCGCCTGACGCGGCGGCACGCGCCGGCTGGGTCGCCTATTTCAACGGCGCGCGCGCGCAGGCCATCAGCTGGCGGGCGGCGGTCGACCCGACGCTGCGCGGCGGCTGAAGCCGGCGGCGCCGAACGGGCAGAGGGAAGGCAGGAACGACCGCGCGGCCGGATGCCGGCCGCGCGATCGGGTTCAGGTCAGGGAACAGCGGGGCTTACGAATAGCGGTACTTGATGGATCGCAGCGCGGCGTCGCCGGTCTCGGTCACGCAGTATTTGCGCCCCGAGCCGAGCCCTTCCAGGCGGACGAGCTGTTGTTCGAGCAGGATGTCCAGTTCATCCCGATCCATGTCGCGCTGATCAGGCGCGTCCTTCACAAGCAAGAGCGTGGCGAATTCATGCGGACTCAGCATCGTTCTCTCCGTGGCAATCAGACTGCCCGCGCGGCCGGCGCATACGCCGCCGCGCGATACCCCGCGAGGGTATGGCTTGGGGGGAAAAGCTGCATTCGCCGGCCTGCGATTCGCACCGCCCTGGCACAGGCGGATCGGCGAACGGGCCGGGGAACTGGAGTCTAGTCGAGTGCGTGGGCAACGACAAATCGTGCCCCGTTAATTTTCCGTTTGACAGAAACGCACGCCACGAGCGGTCCGCGCGCGGCGCCAACTTCTTGATTTCACTTGAAGTTTCAGGTGCGGTGCAGCATCGCAACCGTCATTCCGCGACGTACACCTGCGTGCCGGCGGCGGCCACCGTGTCGGCCATTTCGGGCGGCAGCGGCTTGTCGGTGAAGAGCGCGTGCACCTGGCTCAGATGGCCCTGGCGCACCAGCGCCGGGCGGCCGACCTTCGAATGGTCGGTCACGAGGTAGACCGTGCGCGCATGCTGCATGATCGCCTCCGCGACGCGCACCTCGCGCGTGTCGAAATCGCGCAGCGTGCCGTCGGCCTCGATCGCCGACGTGCCGATGATCGCGTAGTCGACCTTGAACTGGCGGATGAAGTCGATCGCGAGCTCGCCGACGATGCCCTTGTCCCACGGCCGCACGATGCCGCCGGTGATCAGCACCTCGCAGTCGGGGTAGCCGCTCATCATCGACGCGACGTTCAGGTTGTTGGTGATCACGTGCAGCCCG
>NZ_JACFYV010000303.1:0-6432 GCF_016759955.1 Burkholderia sp. KCJ3K979 | reverse complement strand
GCCGCGGCCAGCGCGGCAACCGCCAGCCGCGTATCGGCCGGCAACTCGTCTTCCATCAACCACACGGCCGACAGCCCCGACCACGCGAGAATCCACTGCAGCAGCCGGCGCCGGTCGAGTCCCGCGGCGTCAGCCACGAGCACAACCCGTCGCTCGAATCGCACCGGGTCGACCGCGATGCCATGCGCAGGATTACAGAACAGATTCGCGTAATCGAACGTGCGCTCGCCGCGCAGCCCTTTCGGGTCGATCGCGCGCCAGCCGCGATCGCCGAAATGCAGGATGTTGCCGTGATGGATGTCGCCGTGCAGCACGACTTCGTCGACGGACGGCTCGGCCAGCAACTGACGAGCAATCGTTGCCGAGCGGCGCAACGCATCGTTGTTGGCATCGTTTGACAGCAGCGCGTAGAACCAGTCATGCAGCGGCACGACCGGAGGCACCAGCGGCGCACGATGCGCGTGCAGCCGCGCGACGACGTCGCAAGCGATACGCATCGTATCGTCGTCGTGGCCCGCAGCCGACAACGCAGCCAGCGACGGCGCCGGCTGCGCGCGCTCGAGCAGGATCGCGTCGCCGTCGTGCTGCCACACCTGCGCGGCGCCTTGCCCGTTCCACCAGGCCATCAGCGCATTGCCGCGGCGCTCTTCGTCGCACGTGGCGACTTTCAGCATTGCCGGCCGCGCGTGCCAGACGACGGGCAGCAGGCCGCCGCTCGCGGTCAGGATCGGGCCGCCGTCGGGGACGAGGCTCCACAGGTCGAGGTATCGATCGAACATCCGACGATGGTACAAGCGAACCGGCTCGCGCGCCCGCAACGACATGCCGCCGACCCGCATACCCGGTCCAAGCAGGACCTGAAGCGCTTTCCTAAATAAAATTTAGCCAGCCAAACTTTGGCTAAAGAATGTTCCGGTTTCGCGCCATCCCTTCGACAATGCGCGCCTTTCGTGACCGATCGGCGCCGCTCGCGCGCCGGCCGTCGCGGCACTGAAGAAGGAGCCCGACATGACCGATCCCACCGCCAACCCGTCGCCGTCGCCCGCGCCGCCACCCACACCGCCGCGCCGCCGCCGCATCTGGCGCACGCTCGCGGGCGCGCTGCTCGGCCTGACGCTCGCGTGCGCGGGCATCGGCGCGTGGACGATCGATCGCATCTGGACGCAGTTGCCGTCCGTCGAACACCTGGCCGTCTATCGTCCCGCTTTGCCGCTGCGGATTTTCTCGCGCGACGGTGACCTGCTGGCCGAATACGGCGTCGAGCGGCGCGAGTTCGTGCCGCTCGAACGCATCCCGCCGCTGATGCGGCATGCGCTGCTCGCGGCCGAGGACGCGAAGTTCTACGAGCACGGCTCGGTCGATGTCGGCGGCCTTGCGCGCGCGACGTTCGCGAACGTCGTGACGGGGCAGCCGGGGCAGGGCGGCAGCACGATCACGATGCAGGTCGCGCGCAACTTCTACCTGACGCGCGACAAGGTGCTGAGCCGCAAGCTCGCCGAGATCCTGATGGCGGCCAAGCTCGAGCGCGAATACAGCAAGGACAAGCTGCTCGAGCTGTACATGAACGAGATCTATCTCGGCGAGCGCGCCTACGGCTTCGCGGCCGCCGCGCACGTGTACTTCGGCAAGCCGCTCGACGCACTGAGCGCGGGCGAGGCGGCCGTGCTCGCCGGGCTGCCGAAGGCGCCGTCCGCATTCAATCCGGTCGTCAACCCGGCGCGCGCGACCGCGCGGCGCAACTACGTGCTCGGCCGGATGCATGCACTCGGCCAGCTCGACGACGCGACGTATCGCGCGGCCGTCGACGCGCCGATCGCACTGGCGACCACGCCGCCGCCCGGCATCGTCGCGGCGCCGTACGTCGCCGAGCGGGCGCGCCGGATGATGGTCGAACGGTTTCATGACGACGCGTACACGCTTGGCCTCGACGTGACGACCACCATCTCGATGCGTGACCAGCGTGCAGCCGAAGCCGCGCTCGACAGTACGCTGAGCCGCCAGTCCCGCGCGAAGCGCGATATGCGCAACGGCCTCGAAGGCGCACTCGTGTCGCTCGATGCGGCCACCGGCGACATGCTCGCGCTGGTCGGCGGCGCGGATTTCGATCGCAACGTGTTCGACCATGCGCTGCAGGCGTATCGCCAGCCGGGGTCGAGCTTCAAGCCGTTCGTCTATTCGGCGGCGCTGGAGAAGGGCTACTTCCCCGGCGTGCTCGTCGACGATACGCAGCGTACGCTCACGCACGCGGAAACCGGCGCGCGGCCGTGGCGTCCGCGCAATTTCGGCAATCGCTACGAAGGCTTCATCCCGGTGCGGCGCGGGCTCGTGCGCTCGAAGAACCTGGTCGCGGTCAGCCTGATGCAGGCCACCGACGCGCGCTACGTGCAGCAGCACGCGGTGCATTTCGGCTTCGATGCGCAGCGCAATCCGGCGTCGCTGCCGCTCGCGCTCGGCGCGGGCGCCGTGACGCCGCTCGAACTCGCGAGTGCCTACAGCGTGTTCGCGAACGGCGGGACGCGGATGGAGCCGCGCCTGATCCTGTCGGTGAAGCAGCGGCACGGCGGCGCGATGTACGAGGCGACCGTGCCGGCAGGCGAGCGGGTCGTGTCGGCGCGCAATGCGTTCGTGATGGACAGCATGCTGCGCGACGTCGTGCGGGCCGGCACCGCGCGCGGCGCACTCGCGCTCAGGCGTGACGACGCGGCCGGCAAGACGGGCACGTCGAACGGATCGAAGGACGTATGGTTCGCCGGCTATTCGTCGGGCATCGTCGCGGTTGCTTGGCTCGGCTACGACACGCCGCGCCCGATGGGGCGCGCGACCGGCGCGACGCTGGCGCTGCCGGTGTGGCTCGACTACATGAAGACGGCCGTCGACGGGCGCACGCCGGTCGCGGCGACGCCGCCGCAGGACGTCGCGCTGGTGGATGGCGATTTCGTCTACGCCGAATACACGCGCGGCACGTGCACGGCCGACGTGCCGGCGTATATCCGCAGCCGCTTTGCATGCGGCGGCGCGGCAGCCGGCGATGCACCGGGTGCGCTGGATGTACCGGCCGACCACGACAAGCGCGACGAACCGATGCCCGCCGCCGTCGACGCGGCCGAGCGCGAACGCGTGCTCGACCTGTTCCGGACGGACGACTGACGCGCGCCATGCATACGCTCTATCTGATTGCGATCGTCGCGGAAGCGATGTCGGGCGCGCTGATGGGCATGCGCCGCGGAATGGACCGCTTCGGGCTCGCGCTCGTCGGCGCGGTGACGGCGCTCGGCGGCGGAACCGTGCGCGACGTGCTGCTCGGCCATTATCCGCTCGGCTGGATCGCGCATCCCGAATACCTGGTGATCACGTTGGTCGCGGCGACCGTCGCGTCGTGGGCGGCACGGCACGTTGCGCGGATGAAGACGCTGTTCGTCACCGTCGATGCGATCGGCCTCGCGGCGTTCACGATCATCGGCTGCGACATCGGCGCGTCGACCGGCACGGCGCCGATCATCGTCGTGCTGGCCGGCGCGATCACGGGCGTGTGCGGCGGGATGCTGCGCGATTTACTCTGCAACGAGATGCCGCTGATCCTGCGCGAGGAGTTGTACGCGAGCGTCGCGTTCGTCACGGGCGCGCTGTATGTCGGGATGCAGCATCTCGGCATCGACGTGGGGTTGGCGACGTTCGTCGCGCTGGTGGCCGGTTTCTCGATGCGGATGCTCGTCGTGCGGCTCGGCTGGAAGATGCGGAGCTTCGGCGCGGCGGACGTCGAGCATTGAGCGCTCGCGCCTGGGCTTGCCGCGCTGGCATTCAGTCCGGCTGCATCACCTGAAAGACGTTCCCTTCCTACGCGGGCACCATCACCGGCGGCGTCCCGTCGCCGGTTTCCACCATTTTCACCGCGAAGCCATAGCACTGCGCGATATGGGCCGGCGTCATCACGTCGCGCGGTGCGCCATGCGCGACGATCGTACCGTCGGCGAGCATCGCGATCGTATCCGCATGCCGCGCGGCGAGGTTCGGATCGTGGACGATCGCGAGCACGCCGAGCTGCCATTCGCGCGCGACGGCGCGCACGGTATCGAGCAGCCGGTGCTGGTGCGCAAGATCGAGCGCGGCGGTCGGCTCGTCGAGCAACAGATAGCGCGGGCCGGGTTCCGTCGCGTCGTGGTCCGGCCACAGCTGCGCGAGGACGCGGGCGAACTGCACGCGCGCGAGCTCGCCGCCCGACAGCGTCGTGACGTCGCGACCGACGAGCGCATCGGCGCCCGCCCGTTCGAGCGCACGCCACGCGATGTCGCGATCGCGATGTGCAATGACGTGGCGGGCGCCGCTGCGTCGCGCATGCGGATAGCGGCCGAGCAGCACGATTTCGTCGACGCTGAACGGGAAGGCCGGCTGCGCGGCCTGCGGCAGCACCGCGCGCAGGCACGCGAGCCGCGGTGCGTCGATGCGCGCGAGCGGTTCACCGTTCAGCGTGACGTTGCCCGTGACGCGCACGCCGTTCGGCGCGACGCTGCCGGTCAGTTCGCCGGCGAAGGTTTTCAGCAGCGTGCTCTTGCCCGCGCCGTTGCGGCCGAGCAGCGCGGTCACGCGGCCGGGCTCGATCGACAGCGACAGGTCGCGCAGGATCGTGTCGTGCCGGCGGGCGACGTCGAGGTGGTGGGCAGTCAGCATGGTCGTCGTGAAGAAGGGATCATCCGCCGAGCGCGCCGCGGTTCTTCCACAGCAGCGCGAGGAAGAACGGCGCGCCGAGCAGCGCGGTCAGCACGCCGAGCGGAATGTCGGCGGGCGCCGCGACCGTGCGCGCGGCGAGATCGGCCGTGAGCGTCAGCAACGCGCCGAGCAACGCGGCGCCGGGCAGCACGATGCGCTGGTCGGGGCCGCACGCGAGGCGCACGCAATGCGGCGCGACGAGCCCGATGAAGCCGATGATGCCCGCGCACGACACGAGCGCGCCGACCGCGAGCGCGACCGCGACGAGCACGCGTCGTTTCAGTTGCTGCACGGGCACGCCGAGATGCAGCGCTTCGGTTTCGCCGAGCTGCAGCGCGTTCAGTGCATCGCGTTCGCGCGCGAGCAGCACGCAGCCGAGCGCCACGCACGGCGCGACGGCCGCCAGCGTCGACCATTGCGCCCCGCCGAGGCTGCCCAGGCTCCAGAAGGTCAGCGAACGCAACTGCGCGTCGTCGGCGACGAACGTGAGCAGCCCGATCGCCGCGCCGACCAGCGCATTGATCGCGATGCCGGCGAGCAGCAGCAGCGGCAGTGCGAGCCGGCCGCGCGATGCGGCCAGCCGGTAGACGAGCGCCGCGACCGCGAGGCCGCCCGCGAACGCGGCGAACGGCAGCGCGGCCGCGCTCGCATGGGCGGCGAAGAGGGCCGGACCGAGCACGATCAGCGTGGTCGCGCCGAGCGCGGCGCCGCTCGACACGCCGACGAGCCCCGGATCGGCGAGCGGATTGCGGAACAGCGCCTGCATCGCGGCGCCGGTCGCGCCGAAGCCGCCGCCGACCAGCAGCGCGAGCACGACGCGCGGCGCGCGGATATCGAGCAGCACCGCGCGCGCCTGCTGCGCGGCCGCGTCGCCGCTCAGCGCGGCCCAGGCTTCCGCCAGCGGAATGCGGTATGCGCCGACGCACAGCGCGACGACGGACATCGCGCCCACCAGAACGGCGAGCGCGGCCAGGACGAACGGCGCGAAGCGGCGCGACGTGCCGAGGCGCGCGGCGCCGGCGTGCGGGGCGCGCGACGGCGCGTTGAAGGGCGAAGCGTGTGCGGGCATCGAGTCGATCCGGAGTCAGGCGAGCGCATCCGACAGGCGTCGGTGCAGGGTCGTGACGGCGAGCGGCAGGCGCGGGCCGAAGCCGAGCAGGAACAGCGCGTCGAGCGACACGACGCGCCGCGCGCGGCCGGCCGGCGTCGCGCCGAAGCCGGGCGTCGCGAGCAGCGCGGCGTGACCGCCGACGGCCGCCAGCCCTTCGTCGGAGATCAGCACGACGTCGGGCGCGGCCGCCGCGAGCGCCTCGGTCGTCAGCGGCTTGTAGTGATCGAAGCCCTGCATCGCGTTGCGCGCGCCCGCGTAGCGGATCATCGCGTCAGCGGCCGTGCGCTGGCCGGCGACGAGCGCCTGGGTGCCGGTATGGTTCAGCACGAACAGCACGCGCGGCGGCTGCGCGCCGCCGGGCACGCGCGCGGCGACCGCGTCGCGCGCGGCCTGCCAGTCGCGATCGAAACGCTGCAGCAGCGCGGTGCCGGCGTCGCGGACGTCGAGCGCCTGCGCGACGCCGGTGATCTTCGCGCGCACCGATTCGACGTCGTGGCGCTCGTCGAACGTCGTCACGGTGACGCCGGCGCCCTTCACCTGCGCGATCGCGGTCGGCGGGCCGGCTTCCGCCGATGCGAGCACGAGATTGGGCCGCAACGACAGCAGCCCTTCGGCCG
>NZ_JACFYV010000302.1:0-6578 GCF_016759955.1 Burkholderia sp. KCJ3K979 | reverse complement strand
CCGCCGATGCGACCGAAGGCGACCGGATCGTCTTCAACCCGTACATCTCGTACGGCGTGTACGGCCCCGGCTACTTCGTCGTGCCGAAGGTCCAGTACCACTTCGCGTCGTACGACCTGAACTACCTGTCGTCGACCACGCCGAACAGCCCGAAGCGCTTCACCGAGTCGATCCCGACCGTGACCTTCGACACCGGCCTGATCTTCGATCGCTCGGTGCGCCTGTTCGGACAGGATTTCATCCAGACCCTCGAGCCGCGCCTGTACTACGTGTACACGCCGTATCGCGACCAGTCGAACGCGCCGCTGTTCGACACCGCGGAATCGGACTTCGGCCTCGCGGAGATCTACCAGCCGAACACGTTCGTCGGTAACGACCGGATCGCCGATGCGAACCGGATCACGGCCGGCCTCACGTCGCGCTTCATCGATCCGCGCACCGGCGACGAACGCGCGCGCTTCGTGATCGCGCAGCAGTACTACTTCGCCGATCAGCGCGTCACGCTGAACCCCGGGCAGGCTGCCGTGCTGGCGCGCCACTCCGACCTGATCGTCGGCGCCGCGCTGAAGCTCGGCTCGGGCTTCATGTCCGAGACGGCGTTCCAGTACAACCAGAACAACAACCAGCTCGTGAAGTCGAGCGTCGGTTTCGGCTACAGCCCGGGCGAGCGCCGCGTGATCAACGTCGGCTACCGCTATACGCGAGCGAACACCACGCTCGACAACCAGCCGATCAACCAGTTCCTGGTGTCCGCGCAATGGCCGCTCACGCGCCGCCTGTATGCGATCGGCCGTTTCAACTACGACCTCGCCGGAGATCGCGTGGTCGACGGTCTGGTCGGCTTACAATACGACGCGGATTGCTGGGCGCTCGGGGTCGGGGTGCAGCGGGCCGCGAACGGCATCAATTCGTCGGGACAGCAGAACTCGTCGACGCGATTCATGATGCAGCTGACGCTCAAGGGCTTGTCGACCGTCGACAACGGCCTCGTGTCGGCATTCCGCGCCGGGGTGCCGGGCTACACGCCGTTGCCGCCGCCGCCGCCGCCGATGTCCCGCTTCAGCAACTACGAGTAACGCCGGCATGTCTGCACCGGTCAGCACGATTTCAATGGAGTTCCAGTGGCAATGAAGAAAACCCTTCGTTTCGCGGCAGTCGTGTCCAGCCTCGCCGCGTCCGCCGCGCTGCTCGTCGCCGCGCCGGCCGCGGCGCAGGCGCTCGGTTCGCAAGGTGCGCAGCTCGCCGACGAAGTCGTCGCGGTCGTCAACAACGACGTGATCACGGGCCGCGAACTCGACCAGCGCGTCGGCCTGATCGCGCGCCGGCTGCAGCAGCAGAACGCCCCGGTGCCGCCGGCCGACCAGCTGCGCGCGCAGGTGCTGAATCAGATGGTGCTCGAGCGTATCCAGGTGCAGAAGGCCAAGGACGACGGAATCCGTATCGACGACGCGACCGTGCAGGCCACGCTGCAGCGTCTCGCGCAGGCGAACGGGATGACGCTCGATCAGTACCGCGGGCGCCTCGAGGCGCAAGGCGTGCCCTGGAGCATCTTCACGAACGACGCGCGCACCGAGCTGATGCTGTCGAAGCTGCGCGAGCGCGAAGTCGACGGCAAGATCACGGTGTCGGACGCCGAGGTCGCGAACTACATCGCGAGCCAGCGCGGGCCGAACGCGTCGCAGCAGCAGGACCTGCGCTTCCAGCACATCTTCATCAAGGCGCCCACCAACGCGCCGCAGGCCGACATCGAAGCCGCGCAGAAGAAGGCCGACGCGCTGCTGCAGCAGGCGAAGTCGGGCGCCGATTTCGAGCGCCTCGCGAAGAACAACTCCGAAGCGAACGACGCGAAGAAGGGCGGCGATCTCGGCTTCAAGTCGCCGAGCGCGTTGCCGGCCGACGTCGTCGACGCCGCGTCGAAGCTGCGCCCGGGCCAGGTCAACCCGACGCTGATCCGCGTGCCGGACGGCTTCGAGATCGTGCGCCTCGTCGATCGCCGCCAGAGCCAGGGCGCGAGCGCCGCGGCGCCGAAGATCGTCCAGACGCACGTGCGCCATATCCTGCTGCGCGTCGGCGAAGGCAAGTCCGAAGGCCAGGCGCGCCAGCAACTGGTCGACATCCGCAACCAGGTCGAGGCCGGCGGCGATTTCGCGAAGTTCGCGCGTACCTATTCGCAGGACGGTTCCGCGTCGCAGGGCGGCGATCTCGGCTGGATCAGCCCGGGCGAGACCGTGCCGGAATTCGAGCGCGCGATGAACAACCTGCAGGACGGCCAGATCAGCCAGCCGATTCGTACCGAATACGGCTACCACCTGATCCAGGTGCTGAACCGCCGCGAGGCGGAAGGGTCGGTGCAGCAGCAGATGGACATCGCCCGTCAGGCGATCGGCCAGCGCAAGGCCGAGCAGGCGTATGCCGACTGGCTGCGCGAGCTGCGCGACTCGTCGTACGTGCAGTACAAGATCGGCGGCGTCGGCCCGGCGAACTGAGCGAGCATCGATGACCACGCCCGCGCTGCAGATCGCGATCACGACCGGCGAACCCGCGGGAGTCGGCCCGGAGCTGACCGTGCAGGCGCTGCGTGACGCCGCGCAGCGCTGGCCCGACGCGCATTTCACCGTGCTCGGCGATGCGGCGCTGCTCGACGCGCGGGCCGCGGCGGTCGGCGCCGACCCGGCCACGCTGGCCGGCGGCGCACAGGTGTCGGTCGCGCATCACGCGCTGGCCGTGCCCGCGCGGGCGGGCAAGCTGGACGCGGCAAACGGGCGGTACGTGCTCGGCCTGCTCGACGCGGCGATCGACGGCGCGCTGGCGGGCCGGTACGACGCGATCGTCACCGCGCCGCTGCAGAAAAGCACGATCAACGATGCGGGCGTGCCGTTCACCGGTCATACCGAATACCTCGCCGAGCGCACGCATACGCCGCGCGTCGTGATGATGCTGGCCGGCACCGGCCACCGGCCGCTGCGTGTCGCCCTCGCGACCACGCACCTGCCGCTGAAGGACGTATCGGCCGCGCTGACGATCGACGGGCTCGTCGAGACGCTCGCGATCATCGATCGCGACCTGCGGCGCGACTTCGGTCTCGCCGCACCGCGCATCCTCGTGACGGGCCTGAACCCGCACGCGGGCGAGAACGGTTATCTCGGCCGCGAGGAGATCGACGTGATCTCGCCGGCACTGGCCCGCGCGAACGCGCAACACATCGACGCGCGCGGCCCGTATCCGGCCGACACGCTGTTCCAGCCGCGCCATCTGGCCGATGCCGATTGCGTGCTCGCGATGTTCCATGACCAGGGGCTGCCCGTGCTGAAGTACGCGACGTTCGGCGAGGGCATCAACGTGACGCTCGGGCTGCCGATCATCCGCACGTCGGTCGATCACGGCACCGCACTCGATTTGGCCGGCACGGGCCGCGCGGAACCGGGCAGCATGATCGCCGCGCTCGATACGGCCGTCACGATGGCGCGCCATCGCCGCGCAGCCTGACGCTGCCGGTTTACCCCATTCGTCGTATTTTTCGTTTCATTCAGTCGATGTCGAACAGCAGACAGCACCAAGGCCATTTCGCGCGCAAGCGCTTCGGGCAGAACTTCCTCGTCGATCACGGCGTGATCGACTCGATCGTCGCGACGATCGGCCCCGCGCGCGGCCAGCGGATGGTCGAGATCGGCCCGGGGCTCGGCGCGCTGACCGGGCCGCTGATCGAGCGTCTCGCGACGCCCGAGTCGCCGCTGCACGCGGTCGAGCTCGACCGCGACCTAATCGGGCGCCTGCAGCAACGCTTCGGCGCGCTGCTGGAACTGCACGCGGGCGATGCGCTCGCGTTCGACTTCCGGTCGCTCGCAGCGCCCGGCGACAAGCCGTCGCTGCGGATCGTCGGCAACCTGCCGTACAACATTTCCAGCCCGCTGCTGTTTCACCTGATGACGTTCGCCGATGCGGTCATCGACCAGCATTTCATGCTGCAGAACGAAGTCGTCGAGCGGATGGTCGCGGAGCCGGGCACGAAGGCGTTTTCGCGGCTGTCGGTGATGCTGCAGTACCGCTATGTGATGGAAAAGATGCTCGACGTGCCGCCGGAATCGTTCCAGCCGCCGCCGAAGGTCGATTCGGCGATCGTCCGGATGATTCCGTACGAGCCGCACGAACTGCCGGACGTCGATCCCGCGCTGCTCGGCGAAATCGTCACGGCCGCGTTCTCGCAGCGTCGCAAGATGCTGCGCAATACGCTCGGCGACTACCGCGAGACGATCGATTTCGATGCGCTCGGCTTCGATCTCGCGCGCCGGGCGGAGGACGTGAGCGTGGCCGAATACGTCGGCGTCGCGCAGGCGCTGGCGGCGCTGCGCAAGGCCGGATGACGGACGCGCGTGGCGAGCCCGCCACCGTTGTATCGAAGAGGGCTGCCCGACCGGCAGCCTTTTTTATTGCCCGCGCGTGTTGCGCCGGCCGTCACGCCCGCCGGCGCGGCGGCGCGTTGACGAGCGCGATGCCGATCAGCACGAGCGCGGCCGCCGACATGAAGCGCCAGCCGACCGATTCGCCGAGCAGCAGCACGCCGAACGCGACGCCGAACAGCGGCGACAGGAACGTGAAGACGGACAGCCGGGACGCGCTGTAGCGCGTCAGCAGCCAGAACCACGACAGGTAGCTGACGAACGCGACGATCACCGACTGGTAAGCGAGGCTCGCCAGCGCGAGCGGCGTGACCTGCGCGAACGACATCTGGCCGCACAGCGCGGCGAGCGCGACCAGTACGAGCGCCGATACCGCGAGCTGGTAGAACAGCGTCTTGCTCGCGCTGGCCCGCGCGAGCGCCGTCGCGCGCACGACGACCGTCGTCGCGGCCCACATCGCGCCGCCGAGGATGCCGAGCGCGTCGCCGGCGAGCCCGGCCAGCACGGATGCGCCGGGTGCGCGCGGTTTCAGGAAGCCGTCCGCGAACGCGAGCGCGATGCCGGCGAATGCGAGGCCGACGCCGGCCCATTGCGCGCGCTGCAGCCGCTCGCCCGGTGCGAACAGGTGCAGGCCGAGCGCGGTGAAGCACGGCGCCGTGTACAGGAAGATCGCCATGTGCGACGCGCTCGTCAGCGTCAGCCCGAAGAACACGCAGATGAATTCGCCGGCGAACAGCGCACCGGCCGCGAGCCCCGCACCGAACGTGCCGTCCGCCTGAAACAGCGGCGTGCCGCGCGAGCGCGCCCAGCCCCATAGCAGCAGCGCGGCGATCGCCGAGCGCAGCCCGGCCTGGAACATCGGCGCGATTGCGGCGTTCGTGCTTTTGATCGCGACCTGCTGGAAGCCCCAGATCGCGCACAGCAGCAACATCAGGCCGACGGCGCGTGTATCGAGGGTGCGGCGCACGGGGGCGGCGGCAAGCGCGGTCATCGGCGCGCCTCGCGGGTCGGGCATGGCGGCAGCGAGGTTGGGCGGACGGCGCGTCCGGCGCGCTCGAATCGGCGGTTTCGCACGGCAGTGTGGCGGCAACGAAAGAGGGTGGTCGCGGTCGGGCGGCGGCTCGCATGCCCGCTTTTGGTGCGAAGTGGAGGGATGTTACCTGATCGGCGCGGTGATCGGGCGAGCCGGGTCGTGGCGTTTTCAGCCGCTGCGTTCGCGCGGTTCAACCGATGCGCCGCCCGGGCCGCCTCCGGCTGGGCGCCCCCGGCTAGGCGCCCCCGGCGAGTTTCACCCGACTCCGGTAGAATTTCCGGTTCTGGAAAGTCCCCACAGGAGTACAACACATGCGTTTGCTGCATACGATGCTGCGAGTCGGCGATCTCGACCGCTCGATCAAGTTCTATACCGAATTGCTCGGCATGAAGCTGCTGCGCCGCGAGGATTATCCGGAAGGCAAGTTCACGCTCGCGTTCGTCGGCTACGAAGACGAGAGCACGGGCACCGTGATCGAGCTGACCCACAACTGGGAGACGCCGTCCTACGATCTCGGCAACGGCTTCGGCCATCTGGCGGTGGCGGTCGACGATGCGTACGCGGCCTGCGAGAAGATCAAGGCGCAAGGCGGCAAGGTCACGCGCGAAGCGGGCCCGATGAAGCACGGCACGACCGTGATCGCGTTCGTCGAGGATCCGGACGGCTACAAGATCGAGTTCATCCAGAAGAAGTAAGCGCCGGACGAACCGGGCCGCGGCGTGCGATGTGCGCCGCGGCAGCGAAAAAGGGCGATGCGGGATAATCCGCATCGCCCTTTTTCGTTGACGCCGAAGCCGTGCGCGTCAAAGCGACGGCAGCAGCTCGGGCGGGTGATGCTTGAGCGTGTGCCGCGCTTCGCGGAACTCGGGGAAGATCGATTCGACGGTCTGCCAGAAGGCCGGGCTGTGGTTCATCTCGCGCAGGTGCGACAGCTCGTGCGCGACGACGTAGTCGATGATCGACATCGGGAAATGAATCAGCCGCCAGTTCAGGCGGATCTTGCCGTCGCTCGAGCAGCTGCCCCAGCGCGTCGCGGCCGACGACAGCGCATACATCGAATACGACGCCGAGCTTTTCCGCGTAGACCACGAGGCGTTCGCCGAAGATGCGTTTCGCTTCGCCCTGCAGCCAGCCCTGCACGCGATCCT
>NZ_JACFYV010000301.1:0-6580 GCF_016759955.1 Burkholderia sp. KCJ3K979 | reverse complement strand
GTCGCGGCGCGCGCGACGGGCGCGTCGTCCGTCAGATCGACGACCTTCGCGTTGACGCGCGGCGGCGCGCCGTCCGGCTTCGCGCGCGTGCCCAGGCCGGCCGGCTCGTCGGCCGCGACGGGCCGCCAGCGCATCGATTGCGTGTCGGCGCTACGCCGGTTGGCGCTCGCGCTCGTGCTGCTTTCCGCATCGGTTTCGTCGTGCTGCTGCTGCACGCGGGCGTGTTCCTCGCTGGTGCGGCGCGTGCTGCGCGCGTCGGCGGACACGCTCGCGGCTTCGCCTTCGGCCGCCGTCTGCGCGAGGCGGCGCGGCGCCTGCGCGCCGGCGACCGTCTGCCGGTAGGCGTCGCTCGCCTGGTCGAGCACGTGTTGCAGCACGTCGAGCGGCGTCTTCGCGACGATCTTCGGCGTCACGCTCATCTCGCCGTCGGGGCCGAACGACATGCGCTCGCCGGTGCCGGTCACGTCGTCCGCACGCGTGCCATTGGTCCAGGCCTTCGGCGACACCGATACGACGGACAGCGTGCCGTCTTCGCCGAGCACCACCGATTTGCCCGGCGGCAGGCGCTTTGCGGACGCGCGGTCGAGCACGCGAATCGGCGTGTTGTCGTAGGTCAGCACCTTGTCGCCCACCCGCAGCGTGCCGTCGGGCGACACCTTGACGGCTTCGCCGTCGAGCGTCACGCGCGTGCGGCCGGCCGCGAGCGACGACGCGTCGCCGCTGTTGAGAATCCGGCCGATCGTCTGGCTGTCGACGCTGACGGTCTTGCCGTCGGCCCCGCGGATCGGCACCGGCTGGCCGATGCGCGTGCGCACCGACGTCACCGCGCGCTCCTTGAGGCCGCCGGCGGCCATCAACGCGACGTTGGTGATCCCGGACTTGAGCTGCTCGCCGGCCGCCTTCTTGTCGCCGGTGACGAAATACTCGTAGCCCGCTTCGCCGAACGCCTCGACCGCGCCGCCCACGCCCGTCACGACCGCGGTGGTCCGCGCGCCGGTGGCGAGCACCGACGCGACCTTCGGCGTGCGCGTGAGCGCCGTGACCGCGCGCGTGAACAGCTTGCTGCCGGCGAGCTTCGCGGCGCCCGCCGCGCCCATCGGCACGAGGTTGATGAAGTCGGCCCGCGCGCCCGCGTCGGTAAACGGATTGAGACTGCGCCCGTGGTCGGCGCGGTTGGCCAGGTCGAGGCCGGCGCTCGTCATCGTCGCGCCGATCGCCGTGTACATCATCCCCGCGCCGAGGATGTTCAGCGGCACGCCGACGATCGCGCCGATGCCGGTGCCGTCGAGCAGCGTGCCGAGACCTTCGAGCGCCATCCCGCCGACCATCATGCCGATGTTCAGGCCCGTGCTCGTCAGCGTGTTCAGAAAACTGTCGAAGCCGCTTTCGTGATGCGCGGCCTTCGATACCAGTTGCAGCGTGCCGTCCGCGTTGTGGCCGGTCGCGATGTCGACCGTGCCGTCCGTCGACAGTTCGTTGTTGTCGATGTAATCGTTGATGTCGTCGTAGTTGCTCGCCGTCTCGTCGACGTACTGCGTGCCGTCCTTGCCGCTGACCTTGAACAGCGCGCTGGTGGTCATGCCGGCATCCTTGGCCGCGTAGACCATCGGCAACACGCTGACCTGCGTCGTCGCGCCGCCGCCGATCGACAGCAGCTTGTCGCGCACGCTGTCGATCGTCTTCAGCTTGTCCTTGTCGGTGTAGCGCGCGACGTCGTCCTTCGTCGGCGATACGGGGTCCGAACCGTCGCCCGACGCCGCGTCGTTCTGGACGTCGGGTTGCATGCCGAGCGCGACGCCGATCAGGTTGCGCTGCTCGTTGTCGGTCAGCTTGCCGAACGCGATCGTGCCGCCGTTGTTCGTGCTCGCGCTGGCCGCGTCGAGCAGAGAATTCGACAACTCGCCGCGATGCGCTTCGTAGAAATCGTGCAGCGCCTTCTTGTAGTCGTTCTCGGCGTCCGAACCGGGCGCTGCATAGCGCAGCCGTTCGTCGAGGCCGGCGTCGAACCGGTCCATCAGCACCTGCTGGTGCGACGTTTCGCTCAGCAACTGCAGGCGCTGCACCGCGTTGTCGGCCTGCGTGACGGCCGCCTTCGCCTTGTCGAGCTCGCCCTGATACAGGTTCGGACGCGGCGCCGACGGCGCCGGGATCATGTCGTCGCCCGCGACGGTGCGAAAGCGCATCGGCGGCGGATTCGCGGCTGCCCAGTCGTCGTATTTTTTCTGCACCGACTCGAGCGTGCTCTTCGCCTGCGTCTGTTTGATGCGTGCCTGCGACAGCGCGAGCTGGGTCGCGCGCTCGTTCACCGAATCCGACATCCGGCTGTCGGCCGCGCGGACCGCGCCCGCGACGGTCTGCATGCGCTTCACGTCGAGCATCGTCGGGCCGGCCTGCGCGGCGGACGGGCCCGACGATTGCGGCAGCAGGAACGGGCTGTCGAGCAGCGGCGACGCGGGCAGCGACGACGCGCCGCTGGACCCGGGCAACGTCGGCGCCGCCAGCGGCGACGCGCTCGGCAGCGTCGGCGTGCCGGTGGGGGCGGCCGGCGTCGCAGTCGACAACGACGATGCGGGCAGGCCCGGCAGGCCGTTCGCGGTCGACAGCGACGGCGTCAGCAGCGGCGGTTGACGCCCCGGTTTCGTGAAGATCGATTGCGCGTTCACCTGCGCCTTGATCTGCGAGGCCTGATCGTCGTACTGCTGCGCGAGCGTCGCGCCGTACGCGACGACGAAGCCGTCGTGCGCGATGCTCGCCTGCTGCTTCGCCTGATCGAGCTTCGCATACGCATCGCCGAGGTCCAGATCGACCTGCGGGTCCTTGATCATCGCGTGCGGATTGGCCTTGTGCCACGCGTTGGATGCGTCCAGCTTCTTCGTATAGTCGGCCTGCAACGTGTCGACCTGCCGCTGCGCGGACAGCATCTGCAGATAGCCGCCGCTCGTGTTCGCGGTCGTCTGCGCGCGGGCGAGCGCGGTCTTCGCGTCCGACACTGCGTTCGCGACGACCACCGTCGGCCCTTCCTTGCCGCTGACCGAATCGTAGCGCTGCTGCGCGTTCGTGAGCGCCAGGCTGTCGTTGGCCGCGCCGTACGCGGCGTTCGCATAGTTCGCATCCTTCGCGGCGGACGTGACGGCCTGCTGCGCGGCATCCTGCGAAGCGGGCGCATCGGGCATCGTGACCTGCAGCTCCAGCGGCTGCAGCGCGTCGTTCAGCCGCCCGACGCCCGCGTCGAGCGCGGCCTTGTAGTCCGGATCGGCGAGGTACGACTGGAACTGCGTATACGCGAGGTTGGAATTCGCGACGTCAGCGAAATATTTCGACGCACCCACGGCCGCCTTCGCGCTCGCGGTCTGCCAGTCGTCGTAGAGCCGGATCTGCAGCGGGTTCTTGCAGTCGCCCGGCTGCGGCACCCAGTTCGGATCGTTCGCATGATCGGGGAAGGCTTCCAGCAGCGTCTTGAACTGCTGGTCGGCCGCGTGCTGCGCGTCGCCGGGGTCGGTCACCTTGCCGGAATCGTCGATCTTCATCCCGGCCGGCATGTCGGCATTCGCCTGTTCGCCGTACAGGATCATGTAGCCGGCGTCGGTCGTCACGTTCAGCTCGCGCTGCGCGGTGTCGGCCGTCGTGCGCGCCTTCGCGTAGTCGGCCTGCGCGGTCTTGCGGTCGTCGGCCGTCGACTCGGGATCGCGGTTGACCAGATGCAGCACGTTCTGCGCGCCTTGCAGCGTCTGCGACGCGTTGTCGTACTTCGTCTGCGCGTCCTGGATCGCTTTCTGTACCGCGCGCGTCTTGTCGTTCTCGACGGTGATGTCGGGCGGCGGCGCCGTATATTGCGCGGCCATGCTCTGGATCAGCGACGTCGCGGACTGGATCTCGGCGTTGGTCGGCTTCGACGGATCGGTCGCCAGCGAGGCGGTGAAGGAAATCGGCGGGGCGGCGGTCGGGTTCGCGGGTCCGGCGGCCGGGTCGTCCTTCTTCGGCGGCGGAGGAGGCGGGGGCGGCGGTGCAACGACCGGATTCAGCGTTTCCGACAGGAAGCGCTGCCAGTTGACACCCAGTCCCAGTCCGTCGATCAACAGCATGCTCGTCTCCGTTGAGCCGCGCGATGCGCGGCACGTGCGGCGTCCTGCACGCCGCGACGTGATCGTTCGAGTGTACGGACGCACCCGGCAGCGGGAACGCCGCTGTTTCGTAGCGGCAGGAAGCGGCCGGCGCCCCGGCGTCGCGCGGGCTACGAGACGCGCGCGGCGAGCGGCAGCCACGCCGCGCGTCGTCGTTCGGACCCCTGAAAGCGGCGCGGGCGCGCACGCCCGGCGCCGCGCGCGATCATGCGGTCACTGATCGAGACACCGCACGCAGAGCCGCTTCGCCTGGTTCGCCGGCAGCCCGCGGCACATCATCACGACCGGGCGCGCATGGCACGACGGTGCGTCGGCGGAAGCGGCCGGCAACGGCAGCCTGCGCGCGCGATCGGGCGGCGTGGTTGCGACCGCATCCATGCGTCGCTGCCGCGCCGGCGGCGTGTCGCTCACGACGGGAATCGGTTCGACGCCGCCTTCGCGCGCATTGCGCTGCGCGCTCGCGACGACGCGGCTCACGTAGCCGCTCGAAAAACCGGTCGTGAAGTTGCCGCTGTAGTAGCACGACAGCGCCGCGCGCAACGCGGCCTGCGTGGCGCGGCCGGTGCCCGACGAGCGCGCGAAGCATTCGGTCAGGATCGCGCCGCCGGCCTGCAGGTTGCGGCATGGCTCGAACATCGTCGCTTCGTCGAGCCCGTATTTCGCGAAATTGCGTTCGTTGACCTGCGCGAGGCCGACGCTATAGCTGAAGCCGCGCGACGACAGTTCGCGTGCGGTCGCGCGCGCCTCGTCGAGCGAGGCGGGCTGGCGCGTCAGGTGGCCGCCGACCACGCCGATCGCATAGGGATTGAAGCCCGACTCGGTACGTACGAGCGCGGCGAGCGTATCGGGGTCGACGTTCGGCGCGCACGCGCGAGCGAGTTGCGCGAAACCGGCGGCGCTGCCGGCCGCATGCGCGACGCCATGCTGTCCGCATGCGAGCACGAGCGCGACGAGCGCGGCAACGCACGCGGCGGCGGTTCGCAGGGCGCGTGCGCGCATCATCCGGCTCCGGCGACCCGATACGACAGCACGAGCCCGTGCACGAGCAGCGACCAGCCGTCGAGCGCGACGAACAGCAGCAGCTTGAACGGCACCGAGATCGTCGTCGGCGAGATCATCTGCATCCCGAGCGCCAGCAGGATGTTCGCGACCAGCAGGTCGACGACGATGAACACGATGTAGATCACGAAGCCGATCTGGAACGCCTTCGTCAGCTCGGCGAGCGTGAAGCTCGGCACCAGCACGAGCAAATCGTCGTCCTTGATGCCGTCCGCACGGTTCTTCGGCCAGACCGACGTCGCGGTGCGCACGAAGAATTCGCGGTCGCGCTGGCGCGTATGGGACACGAGGAAATCCTTGATCGGCGGCAGCGCCGCGCCGGCGAGCGCGCCGATGTCCGAGGTCGACAACTGCCCCGACGCATCGAAGTGGCGCGCCTGCAGCGCGTCGCGGATCGACATCCCGACCGGCGCCATGATGAACAGCGACAGGATCAGCGCGATGCCGTTCAGCACGAGGTTCGGCGGTACCTGCTGGATGCCGAGCGCGGAGCGCAGCAGGCCGAGCACGACCACGAGTTTCGTGTAGCTCGTCACCATCAGCGCCGCGAACGGCGCGATGCCGAGCGCGGCGATCACCGCGATCAGCGCGACCGGATTCGGCAGGTTGCCCATCGTTCAGCGCTCGCGCGGCGCGGGTTGCGTCAGCGTGACGACGCGCACGCCGAGCTTCTGGCCGACCGCGATCAGATGGCCGGTGCCGATCAGCATCCCGTTCGCGACGAGATGGATCACGCTCTGGTTGATTCCCTGTTGCAGCTCGATCACGGCGCCCGGCTGCAGCGCGCTCAGCTCGCCGAGCGGCATCGACGTGGGCGGCAGCTCGAAGCGCAGGTCGACCGCGAGGCCGTCGAGCGAGCGCGGTGCGTCGGCGGGCGGCGCGTCGTGCGTCGTCGGCGGCGCGGAGTCGGTGCGGGTCGGTTCCAATGGCATCTCCCTGATTCGTTCGACGGTCAGTCGGTTGCCCGACGGCCGCCCGGTGATCTCCCATGCCGGCGCGGCCGGCAGCCGCGCGACGCACAGCAGGTTCTGCTCGTGCGCCTGCCAGCGCTCGATCGCGATGATGTCGCCGCCGACCACATCGGCCAGCTCGGCCGTCGTCAGCTCGGTGCGGCCGATCTCGAATACGAGCGGCACCGGCAGGTTCGCGTAGGCCGCGCGCGCGTCGGCGAGCGGGGCCGGCGCGGCCGCGAAGAACACGGCCAGCGCATCCGGCGCGTCGAACAGCAGTGCGCCGTGGCAGCGCCACGCGGCGTCGGCGCGCCGCAACTCGAACCGCAGCGCGGCCGGCGTCGCATGCCAGGCCGGCGCGCCGTCGGGCGGCGGCAGCAGTTCGACGCGCTGCCGCGTCGCGGCCTGCAGCACGGTCGTGAGCGGCGCGCACAGATCGGCGAGCAGCGC
>NZ_JACFYV010000300.1:0-6632 GCF_016759955.1 Burkholderia sp. KCJ3K979 | reverse complement strand
ACGCGGCGCCGCGCGCAGCACCGGCGCCGCGTCGTGGCGCTCGACGTGCGTCATCGCCGCACCGAACAGCACCAGCCGATAGCCGACCGCGTAGATCGGGATGATCCGCAGGTTCTTGTCGTGTTCGAGTTGCAGCTTCGAACGGATTCGCGAGATATGGGTGTCGAGCGTGCGTGACGACACGCCGAGCTCGCGGCCCCACACGGCTTCCTGGATTGCCTGCCGCGGCACGATCTTGTTCATGTTGTCGAGCAGGAATTCGACGACGTCGAATTCGCGCGGCGTAACGTCAACGACCTTGTTGTCGATTTCGATCGTGCGGCGCACGAAATTGATTTTTATGTTGTCGATGTACAGGTATTTGCAATCCATGGTGGCCCTCGCATGTCCATAAAGGAGTGTTTGCGGGGTCCTGTGCTGCAACTTCCGGGCCAGGGGGCGGTTGTCAGGGGCTAACGGCGGGCGGGAACGGCGCGGACCGCGTAGCAGCCTTGAATTTAAAAAGAATTTTTAACGCGCAACGCCGGGTGCGTGATGAACGGGCCATACCAATGGTGAAGGATTGTTACGTAGCATCGGGCGGGGACGTTACGGGCGTTACGTCTGACGTAACGCGGGGAAGGTACGGACTTCGGGGGCGGCCGGATAAGGCTTCGGCTGGGTAACGAACCCTACATCGAACCCTACCGGGTTTGCCGGGTTTTCTTTTTGAATCAAACGGTTGACGAAGATTTTTGCCGACATCGAACCCTACATGGGCAGCCGAAAAACGCCGGCCACGGGGCCTGCCTCGCCCCGCAGCCGGCGTCCCGGTACCTCAAGCCTTCGCGCTATCCGCCGAATCGAACGGCAGCACGTAATGCCGCTTGCCCGTCGCCGCGAAGATCGCGTTCGCCACGGCCGGCCCGACCGGCGCGACGCCCGGCTCGCCGACCCCGGTCGGCGCCTCGGCCGACGGCACGATATGCACCTCGACCTTCGGCATCTCGGCCATCCGCAGCACGTGGTAGCCGTCGAAGTTGCGCTGCTCCACCTGGCCGTCCTTCAGCGTGATCGCGCTGTGCATCGCGGCGCCGAGTCCGAAGCCGATGCCGCCTTCCATCTGCGCGGCGACGATGTCGGGATTGATCGCGATCCCGCAGTCGACCGCGCATACCACGCGCTCGACCTTCACCTTGCCGTCCGCGTCGACCGAGACCTCGGCCACCTGCGCGACATAGCTCTTGAACGCCTCGGCCACCGCGATCCCGCGCCCGCGGCCCTTCGGCAGCGGCTTGGCCGGGTCCCAGCCGGCCTTCTGCGCGGCCAGCTCCAGCACCGCGCGCATGCGCGGCTCCTTCGCGAGCAGGTCGCGGCGGAACGCGTACGGGTCCTTGCCGGCCGCGTGCGCGGCTTCGTCGATGAACGCCTCGACCGCGTAGGCCGTGTGCGAGCTGCCGACCACGCGCCACCACAGTACCGGCAGGCCGACCTGGGTGGTGGTGAGCTCGACCGACACGTTCGGCACCGCGTACGGCAGGTTCGCCGCGCCCTCGACCGACGTCGCGTCGACGCCGTTCTTGACCATGAACGCCTCGAACGGCGTGCCGGCGAGGATCGACTGGCCGACGATCCGATGGCGCCAGCCCACCAGTTTGCCGTCCGCGGTCAGGCCCGCGTCGAGCTTGTGGAAGTACATCGGCCGGTAGAAGCCGCCCTGGATGTCGTCCTCGCGGGTCCATTGCAGCTTGACGGGCTTGCCGTCCGCGCCGAGCGCCTTCGCGATCGACACGGCCTCGACCACGTAATCCGACCACGCATTCGCGCGCCGGCCGAAGCTGCCGCCCGCATACAGCGTATGGATCTTCACCTGTTCCGGTTTCAGCCCGGCCGTTTTGGCCGCGTTGCCCTGGTCGACCGTCTGGAACTGGTCGCCGGCCCAGATCTCGCAACTGTTCGCCGTCAGCTTGACGACCGCGTCGAGCGGCTCCATCGGCGCATGCGCGAGATACGGGAATTCGTACGTCGCGCTGACCTTGCGCGCCGCGCCGGCGATCGCCGCATCGGCATCGCCATCCTTGCGCGCGGACGTGCCCGGCTTCTCGGCGAGTTGCCGGTATTCGCGCATCAGTTCGTCCGAGCCGCGCTTCTCCGCCTTCGTTTCGTCCCAGTCGATCTTCAGCGCGTCGCGGCCCTGCTTCGCGGCCCAGAAGCCCGTCGCGACGACCGCGACGCCGCCCGGCACCTGCACGACCGAGACGACGCCCGGCACGGCCTTCGCGGCCGTCGCGTCGAACGATTTCACCGTCGCGCCGAAGCGCGGCGGCCGCTGCAGCAGCGCGACACGCATGCCGGGGAAGGTGGTGTCGAGCGTGAAATGCGCGGTGCCGTTCGATTTCGACGACCCGTCGACGCGCGGAATCCGGTGCCCGATCAGCTTGAAATCGGCCGGCTGCTTCAGCGTGACCTTGTCGGGCACCGGCAGCTTCGACGCATCGGCGACGAGCGTGCCGTACGCGGCCGTCTTGCCGCTCTTCGCGTGCGAGACGACGCCGTTGGCGGTGGTCAGCTCGCCGGCCGGCACTTTCCAGCGGGCCGCCGCGGCCGACACGAGCATTGCGCGCGCCTTGCCGCCCGCTTCGCGCAGTTGCTGCCACGAGTTCGACATGGCCGAGCTGCCGCCCGTGCCCTGCATCGTGCCGAACGCGAGGTTCGCATAGCGTTTCGCATCGGCCGGCGCGCTTTCGACGCGCACGCTCGACCAGTCGGCGTCGAGCTCCTCGGCGACGATCGTCGCGATGCCCGTATACGCGCCCTGGCCCATTTCGACGTGCTTCGCGATCACCGTGACGGCGCCGTCGGGCGTGATGCGCAGGAATGCGTTCGGCGCGAAATCGCCGGCCGGCGCGGTCGCGGCGAGCGCGCGGCGGCCGAGACCGGCCCAGTCGAAGCCGATGGTCAGGCTGACGGCGGCCGCGGCCCCCGCGGTTTTCAGGAAGGTGCGGCGCGACGGGCGCACCGCATCGGTGTGGTCGAGTTCGATCGTCATGGTCAGGCTCCCAGCGTCGCGGCCGCGTCGTGGATCGCGGCCCGGATGCGGGCGTAGGTCGCACAGCGGCAGAGGTTGCCGTTCATCGCGGCGTCGATGTCCGCGTCGGTCGGCTTCGGATTCTGTTCGAGCAAGGCGGTGGCCGACATGATCTGGCCGGACTGGCAATAGCCGCATTGCGGCACCTGCAGCTTGACCCACGCGGCCTGCACGGCCTGGGCGGGCTTGCTCTGCAGGCCTTCGATCGTCGTGACGTGCTTGCCCGCGATGCCGGCGAGCGGCAGCACGCATGAGCGGACGGCCTGGCCTTCGAGATGCACCGTGCACGCGCCGCACTGCGCCATGCCGCAGCCGAATTTCGTGCCGGTCAGTCCCGCGTGTTCGCGAATCGCCCAGAGGACGGGCATCGACGGATCGGCGTCGAGCGTGACGTTCTTGCCGTTCAGGACAAACGAGGTAGGCATGTTGTGTGTCTCCGTGGGGAAAACCCGCCATACGGGCAGGTTAGCCGGGAGTGTGCGCGAGGCATCGGTTTTTGCGTCTACCCAATCCTGCAAATTTATTGAACAATCCTGCAAATTCCCTGCACGCCGCGACCCGTTTCGCTATGCTCGCGCGACACGGGAAATCATTCGAGGATGCGTCATGGACATGACCGATATCGTCGCGTCGCGCGAAGCCGGGCGGCGCGAACTGGCGTCGCTGATCGGCCGTTTCGCGCCCGCGGACGGCTCGCATTCGACGGCCGTGCCGGGCCTGATGCTGCATCGGCACACGCGGCCGGTCGATCTCGGCTGCGCCGTATCGCGCGCCGCGCTGGTGATCGCCGCGCAGGGCGCGAAGCGCGTGATCGTGGCCGGCCAGGCTTATGAATACGACACCCACAATTGCCTGATTACGTCGATCGACTTGCCGATCCTCTCACGCGTGACGCGTGCGTCGGCGGACGAACCGTACCTGTGCCTGTCGCTGACGCTCGATCCGCAGCGCATCGTCGAGCTGGCGGCCGAGATGCGGCTGCCCGAGCCCGATGCGGGCCCGGAAGGCGAGGGGATCGCGCTCGCGGAGCTGACGCCGCCGCTGCTCGATGCGGCGCTGCGGTTGCTGCGGCTGCTCGATACGCCGGCCGACATCGCGGTCGTCGCGCCGCTGATCGAGAAGGAAGTGCTGTACCGGCTGATGACGAGCGGCCAGGGCACGCGGCTGCGCCACATGGCGATCGCCGGCAGCCAGACGCACCGGATCGCGCGTGCGATCGAATGGATCCGCGATCACTTCGCGGAGCCGATGCGCGTCGAGTCGCTCGCGCAGGCGGTCAACATGAGCGTGTCGTCGCTGCACCATCATTTCAAGCACGTGACGACGCTGAGCCCGCTGCAGTACCAGAAGCAATTGCGGCTGCACGAGGCGCGTCGGCTGTTGCTGCGGCAGGGTGGCGACGTCGGATCGGTGGCGGCCGTCGTCGGCTATGAAAGCGCGTCGCAGTTCAGCCGCGAATACAGCCGGCTGTTCGGCGCGCCGCCGATGCGCGACGTCGTGCATCTACGCAAGAAGGAACTGCTCGGCTGACGCCCGGTCGCTCGCCGATCGTCATTGCGCGACGACCGATCGCGTGGCGCAGGCAGTCGAACATCGACAGGCGCGGTTCGTCGAAGTGGCCGCGCTCCTGGAAATCTGCATCCCTAACGAATGAACCTTTCATGACGACGCGTTCGCACACGTAGCTGCCGAGAAAGCCTGCTCCACCCGTGACCGGTGCGCGCCGACCGGCACGCGTGTCGATCGCGCCCCTGTCATTCATGGCTTTCCTCTTCGTCAAGCATCTCCAGGAACCATACGTCGATTTGCTCGACGGCGTCGCGCACGCGTTCCATCCCGCCGCATGGGTATCGCTTCGGCAGGCGCCGGTCCGCCTCTGCCGATGTCGACGAAGCGCCGCGACAGGCGCTCCGGTTTCGCTGACAACCCCGTTGATGCTTGAACGACGCAAGCGTCGATCGATCGGTGGTGATCTTCATCGCCTTTTCCCCGATACGCTGATTGACGAGCGGCCGCCGCTTGTATTGCGTGTGCCGTGGCGTGCCGCTCGGTGAGAGCCGGACCTCAGGCAATCGGCATGCCATGAACGACGAAGTCCCGCTGCATGCGGGCGTCGCCATGCAATGACCGTTCGGCGCGAACGTTTGTGTTTCAGGCGTGAATCGTGGGGCCAGGAACGCGCCCGTGGCGATCGCGGGATCGATACGGTTCGATACGACGAAACGCGCGATAAATCAGGCTTTTACGGGATTGGAGGCTTTAAAAGCCGTTTTCAATCGGCATGTTTCAGCGATGAGAATCAAGCGGATAAATGATCGAAAGTGTCTCTTCAATGAGTCGATCTTGTGGATCATGGGGTGAAAGGCGAATCGAATGGAAATGAAAAAAATGATGCTCGTGTTTCTGTCGGGTCATGCGTTTACATTTGTTTTAATTTTTACGCCAGCAATGTGCCGGACGGCAAGATTTTTCACCGCATGATCGTGTCGGTATTTTCACGGATGAATCAAATTCGTTTCGTATTTCGGAGTGAACCCGGGTTCCAGCCTTATCGGTGGCCGTGCCGCACGAAGCGTCGTGCGCCGGGAGCTCCGTTCGCCAGGGTAGCGGACGGCTGTCGGCATGCTGCAACCTGCGGTTTGTCAGCGGAAACGTACGAACGACGGGCCATGCGCCGAGGCGCGCTTCTCAAGTTTGAAACATCCGTTCGCTGGGGCGTCCGGCGCGCTTCGGCGCACCGGATTCGTCCGTCAAATCACGGCATTGCATCGCATTGTTCAACGATCGCCGCCGCTTACCCCTGGTTATCGCGATACATTCCTGAAACAAAAAATGCCGTTCCGGGCGCAATGGTCAGGCCTGGCGGCCGCATACCGCGCGCAACACCCGGTGGCATATCGCATGGCATGCGGTTTGCGAGATTGAACGCACCGGCGAACGGTCGACACGATGCAACAACGATGTGGGGGCGACCAGTTCGTCACGAGCCAGTCGGGGAAGCGGCGATGAACACTATAAGCAGTGGCTTGATCCGCGCGTTTCTTGCGCATCACAGGGGTAGTCGGAATGATCGGGGTCGTGCTCGCGACGCAGTGCCAGCGTCGAGGGTCGCGCCTTGCCGATTTCCCGCCCTCCGCGCGCGCCGCGTGCTGGAGCGGTTGCCGTTCCATGCGGCAACCGGGCGACAGCGGTGCTCGACCTCATTCAGCATTCCCGGATGGGGCAGGCTGTTCGTGCCGGACAGCATGACGCCGATTCCTCTTCAACCGTGCAGAGCCGTTTCGATCGCGCCGGGCCAGTGCCGGCGCCGGCCGGATTAGATCGAACGCGCGTCCGCCGGATTATCCGGAAGGCCTTTCTTCGATAGCTCAGGGAGCAGACATGTCGTCTGGCTGCAATGCAGGCCCGTTATCGCCCGGCTAAAGGGCGCGTGTCGGGCGGTCGCTGCATTTTGGCGGTAGTCGATACATTCGCGAATTTTCAATTCCGGAAGCGGATGCCAGTGCCGGCATCGGTTTTCGACGGGGTATTGAAATCGCGAACCGGAAAGATGTGCGCGTCATTC